>JAAYJR010000520.1 GCA_012522835.1 Bacteroidales bacterium | reverse complement strand
GTTTTTTCAGGGATTTTCCCTTTCATATATGACAACTCGAGATGGCAGTGACAGTTTATAAAACCGGGGACCACTATTCCATTGTAATATTCAAGTCCCTGCTCCTCCTGAAGCCTGCCTTGGGTATCAGTTAAGCTGATAATTGTCCCGTCATCCCCGCAGGTCAGGATACCATTCCGCATGGGGGCACGATTTCCCGGAAATATATATGTTGCAGAGATTTTTCTCAAGAATTTTATTTATTAAGGTCCAGATCAATCAACTCTCTTTCCCTGCCTGAAAACTCCTGTTCCATTTCATTAAGGTTATTCATAACCTGCCTGTACATCTTTTCAAACTTTTTCGGCCGGCTGAGATAAAAAACATAGGATTTTTCAAATACCGAATCAGGGACCTGATGTTTTCCAAGTACCGAGTGATAAAAATTGGCTGAACTGCTTTTGCTAATCAGGCTGTCCTGATAGTGCCTGTTCATAAAAGTAGCTTCAGCCAGATGAATATCTGTCAGCAAAACTATCATTTTATCTTCGCTGATAAGATCCGCTGGCTTCTCTATTGGTGGCTTGTCACACGACGAGCATATGAAAAAACATACCAAAAGAAGTATAAATGAAATATTTTGCATTTCTGGCAATTAAATCCCGGATTTTCCGAAAATGAGTTTTACAACCTCTTCTACTCTGTCAACTTTGTCAATTTTAATATTAAATTTAGAAATATCAAAACCTTTATTGAGTCCCGGAATAATTATTTTTTTAAATCCAAGTCTTGATGCCTCAGATATACGTTGTTCAATGCGGCTTACTGCCCTTATTTCACCGGTAAGTCCGACCTCCCCGGTAAAGCAGGTTTTATGATGAGTGGCAATATCAATATTTGATGAAAGTATTGCACAGATAACAGCCAGGTCTGTGGCAGGATCATTAATTTTTAATCCCCCTGCTATATTGATAAAAACATCCTTTGCAAGTAATCTGAAGCCAGCTCTTTTTTCGAGTACCGCGAGCAGCATATTCAGTCTTCTCAGGTCGAATCCTGTTGATGAACGTTGCGGGGTTCCATAAGCAGCGGTGCTAACCAGTGCCTGTATTTCAATCAGAAATGGCCTGATCCCCTGTATTGCTGATGCCACTGCAGTGCCACTGACCACATTATTGCCTGAAGGTAACAACTGCTCAGAAGGATTTTCTATTTCTTTTAATCCTTCACTTCTCATCTCAAAGATGCCCAACTCATTTGTTGATCCAAACCTGTTCTTATTAGCCCTTAGTATACGGTACATATAGTTGGAATCACCTTCAAACTGTAAAACAGTGTCTACCATATGTTCCAGTACTTTCGGACCGGCAAGGGTACCCTCCTTGTTGATATGGCCTATAAGAATCACAGCTGTACCGCTGTTTTTTGCAAAATCAATTAATGCAGAGGCACATTCCCGCACCTGCGATACTGAACCCGGTGAAGATTCAACCAATTCGGTTGAAACAGTTTGCACGGAGTCAACTACCAAAAGGTCCGGTTTAATACTTTCAGCCCTGTTTATTATTAATTCCAGGGAGGTCTCACATAAAAATAAAGTATTGCTTTTTTGCACTCCTAACCTGTCGGCCCGAAGTTTTATCTGCCGGAGGCTCTCCTCTCCGGATACATATAAAACCTGTCTCTCTTTAAGATTTAATGCTACCTGTAATGCTAATGTTGATTTTCCAATCCCCGGCTCACCCCCCAGCAAAACAATTGAACCCGGAACTATTCCTCCTCCCAGCACACGGTCAAATTCATTTATCCCGAATGAGATCCTTCCGCTAAATTTTTCACCATTAATTTGTTCGAGCGTCAGGGGATGGTTGGATGATTCTTTTGAATGACTTTCACCTGGTGACTTTTTTTTAACAATTACCTCTTCGACAAAAGTATTCCACCCGCCACAAGAAGGGCACCGTCCCAGCCATTTCGGAGATTGTGCACCACAATTACTGCAGGTGAAAATAGTTTTTGTCCGGGCCATCAATCAAGATTTTTGATTTTTTTTATCATTTTAGTGGTAGAGACTCCGGGGACAAGTTCAAGTGTTTTTACCTGCCCGCCGTTTTTTATAACTATATCATATCCTGCAATTTCATTTATAGCATATTCATTACCCTTCACCAGTAAGTCAGGAAGGATATCAGCTATTAATCCGGCCGGTGTCTCTTCTGAAAAGACAATAACTGCATCAACAAAAGCAAATGCTGCCAAGAGAGTAGTGCGGGCCTCTATATTCAGTATAGGCCTCCCTTTCCCTTTAAGCAACCTGACAGATTCATCAGAATTCAGGCCTACAATTAATTTAGTTCCCAGGCTTGCTGCATTAAGTAACGAATCTACATGACCCAAATGAATAAGGTCAAAACAACCATTAGTAAAAACTATTGTTTCATTATCTGACTTCCATTTCTTCAACAGGGGTTCGAAGGAACTAAAATCTGTATATATCTTAGTTTTTATATCAAATTTCACTTTAAACTTTTAATTTGCGCCAAAAATACAAAACGTAAACGGAAACTTCAAGGATATTATTTTTTCTCTTAGCCGTGATCTATAATCTTAATAAGGATTTCATCAACTCTTTTTCTTCAGAATAATTCTGAATGTTGTACCCTTACCGGCCTCAGACCATTTAACAAATATCTTACCCTTATGATAATTCTCAATGATACGCTTAGCAAGGGAAAGTCCCAGTCCCCAGCCCCTCTTTTTAGTGGAGTATCCGGGATGAAAAACGATCTTGAACTGTGATTTGCTTATCCCCTTTCCGGTATCGGTGATATCAATCATAACATTATGGCCATTCTCTTTCAACCCTATAGTGATTGTTCCGTGATTTTGAATTGCATCAATAGCATTCTTACACAGATTTTCAATCACCCACGAAAAGAGTGCCGCATTAAGGGGAGCCTCCAGTTGTGTATACCCGTTAAAATCTGTGATAAATTTAATTTTGCCAGATGACCTGGTTTCAAGGTAACTAATTGTTGAAAGCAAAACCTCAACTAAATTTGTAGGTATCAGTTCAGGCCTGGAGCCTATTTTGGAAAACCGTTCAGTAATCTTTTCAAGCCTCTGGGTATCTTTTTCAAACTCCTTTACCAGGTTAAGGTCAACATCCTGTAATTTCAGGATTTCTATCCAGGCCATAAGAGAAGAAATAGGTGTCCCCAACTGATGTGCAGTCTCTTTTGCCATACCCACCCATACCTGATTTTGCTCGGCCCTCTGGGTTGCGCTGAAGGCTGAATATGCAGCTACTATAAAAACAAAAATAACAAAAAGCTGTATTGCAGGATAATATCGCAAATTACGCAGAAGGTTGGATTCGCGATAATACAAAAGCAGATAGTTATCTTCTGAAAGGTCTATCCGGATTGGCTCTGAATGTTCCTTCATTTTGAGAAGTTCCTGCTTCAGTACCATCTCCTTCCTGTTCTCTTTGTATTTGATATTGGCATCTGAATTAAATGTCCCGTCGGGTTCAACTATTACTACAGGAATAGTCGAGTTTTGCTCAAGAATTGACTGGATCAGCGAAAGATAGGATGTATTAAGATCTTCGATATTTTCCTGGTCACTATCCTGGATACCCGATTCCGCCAGACGTTTTGTAGCTTCTGCCCACAGTTCAACTTTTTTATTCTCCTCAATAGCCATTTTTTCGGTAAGCCAGTTAGTATATAATAAAGAGGCAACACCGATAAGTACAGCTACAACAAGCAGTAAAGTTTTCCCACGTTTTCTTTTACGGTAAATATCCAAATTGAGATCTTTAAATTTTTTGTTCAATGAGAACGGGAAATGTTACAAAATATTATCTCCCCAAAATATCTGTGGCGGCTTTGAATATTCCGTCTGCATCAATTCCACACTCTTTGTAAAGATCATCCTGAGTGCCATGTTCAATAAACCTGTCGGGAATACCCAGAACCTTTACTTTTGCAGAAAATCCCTGTTCAGCCATAAATTCCAGAACAGCGCTTCCAAAACCACCCTGAATTACTCCGTCTTCAACTGTAATAACATGACTGAATTTTTTAAATACCTCTTTAAGAAGCTCTTCATCCAAAGGTTTGACAAATCTCATATCATAATGAGCTGCAGATATATTTCCGGCTTTAATCATTTCAAGTGCCTGCCGGGCAATAATTCCTGATTTGCCAATAGTCAGAATTGCCAGATCAGTCCCTTCAGACAGTTGCCTTCCTTTACCTGTTTCCAATTTTTCAAATGGCTTTTTCCAGTCAACAGACATGCCGCATCCTCTGGGATAGCGGATAGAAAAAGGGGCATTAACCTCTTTTAGCTGAGCAGTATACATCATATTTCGCAACTCTGTCTCATCCATAGGTGCAGATACTATCATATTGGGTATATTCCTCATATAGGCTATATCGAATACACCATGATGTGTCGGACCGTCCTCTCCCACCAATCCCCCGCGATCGAGACAAAATACCACATGTAAATTTTGGATTGCCACATCATGGATCACCTGGTCATATGCCCTTTGCATAAAACTGGAATAGATATTGCAAAATGGTATCAGCCCCTGCGTTGCGAGACCGGCCGCAAAGGTTACTGCATGTTGCTCGGCAATGCCAACATCGAAAGTCCTGTGAGGCATTTTTTCAATCATCAGGTTCATACAGCAACCGGTAGGCATAGCAGGAGTAATTCCCACTATCTTTTCATTCATCTCTGCCAATTCAAGTAAGGTTTCTCCAAATACATTCTGAAATTTTGTATTTCCTTTATAAGAACAGTCATCGGGCAGGATCTGTCCGGTATTTCTATCAAATAAGCCTGGTGCATGATATTTTGTCTGATTGATCTCTGCCTGAATAAAACCTTTCCCTTTTTTTGTAATTATGTGAAGCAACTTGGGACCGGGAATCTCTTTAAGATCATTTAAAACACTTGTCAGGTAAACAACATCATGACCGTCGATAGGCCCGAAATACCTGAAATTAAATGCCTCAAACAGATTATTTCCCGACAACAGAACATTTTTCAGGGCATGTTGATTTTTCTGAATGAATTTCCTGGTTGTCTTTCCGAAGCCGTCAAGCTTCCCAAGCACTTCCCAAATATCATTTTTTACCTTATTATAGGTTTCTGATTTTGATATTTTTATAAGGTACTGTCCAATTACCCCTGCATTGGGATCAATTGCCATATTATTATCATTCAAAATAATCAAAAGGTCAGATTTAGAAGCACCTGCATTGTTCAATGCTTCGAATGCCATTCCTCCTGTCATTGCACCATCTCCGATTATTGCAACAATCTTTCTGTCATCTTCATTTTTCAGTTCTGAGGCAACAGCCATTCCTAATGCTGCGGATATCGAAGTTGAAGCATGACCGACACCAAAAGAATCATACTCACTCTCGTTGCGTTTCGGAAATCCGCTAATACCATTAAACTTGCGGTTAGTGTAAAATGTATCACGCCTGCCAGTCAATATTTTATGACCATAAGCCTGGTGTCCCACATCCCAAACTAAAAGATCGTAGGGTGTATTAAAAACATAATGCAGGGCAACCGTTAACTCAACAACACCGAGACTGGCACCTAAATGACCCGGATTGACGGAGACCTTATCAATAATAAACTCCCTCAACTCACCACATAACCCCGGAAGGTCTTCCGGATTTAATTTTTTAAGGTCATCAGGACTATCTATTTTATCAAGAATCCTCTCTTTAATCTTAACCATCTTAAGCTGAAAATATCTTTAAAGTTATAACAAAATAATTAAACGACATTTTCTGTTATTTAATTTGAGCAGAAACAAAATTTGTTCACCTCTTGCAAAAAAAGTAAATTTAGCCATTAAAAAAGTATAAAAAAATGAGAACAGTTGTTATCCTTTCATTTTTAATAATAATGTTTTCCTCAGAATCGTGTGTTTCATTAAAAAAGTTTAATGATACCAGTGAAAAGCTCAACAGGGTTATAAGGGAAAACCAGGATCTTAAGCAGGCTAATAGCAGGTTCGAAATTAATAATACCGAGCTTGAGGATATGAATAAAAGACTTGCTGAAAAAAACAGGGAGCTGACGGGACAGGTTGAAGAAAGTTTATATAACCTGAACCTGCAAAAACAAAAAAATGATGTGCTTTCGGTTCAACAGGAACGGTTAACGAGAGAGCTGGATTTATTAAAAACAGGCAGTACTTCAGAGATTGAAATGTTGCTTGAAGAACTTCAGATTGCACGTAATGACCTTAACATGAGGGAAGACCGGCTTCGGGAGGCAGAGAAGGAACTGACAGAAAGAAATTCCCGCCTGATCGAATTACAAAATATACTGGCGCAAAAAGACCAGGCTGTTCAGGACTTAAAAAACAGAGTTATCAATGCACTGACAGGATTCAATAATAACGGACTTACAGTCCATGAAAAAAATGGCAAAGTATACGTTTCCATGGAGGAAAAACTTCTTTTCAAAACCGGACGGTGGGACGTAGACCCCAATGGGATAAAAGCATTGAATGAGATCAGTTCTTTACTGGCTGAAAATCCGGACATAAATATAACGGTTGAAGGACATACTGATGATGTGCCGATGCGGGGTTCCGGAGATGTTAAAGATAACTGGGACCTCAGTGTTATGAGAGCTACTGCCGTGACAAAAATCTTAACGGCCAACAAACAGATCGACCCTAACAGGATAATCGCTTCCGGGAGGAGTGAATTTGTACCACTTACCACCGACAAAACAGCTGATGCAAGACAGATGAACCGGCGGACAGAAATAATTCTGACCCCTAAACTTGATGAGCTTCTTAAAATTATTGAGATGAACTAACCTTAATTGAAAAGGTTCAGCTGATGGCCGTCCCTATCCTTTCGTTTTGGAGCCGTGTTATGCACCTTTCTCAACAACTCCATCTGTATGGATGTGATAAAGGGACTTACCGGAAGAGAAAACCTGTGCCCGTGAAAATTACGGCTTCCTGAATGAGTCAGATATAACAACCTTTTAGCCCTCGTCATCCCTACATATAATAGCCGCCTCTCTTCTTCTTTGTCTGCCACAGCATTATATAATGAATAAGGAATCAGTCCGTCTTCACAACCTGCAATAAAAACGCATTCAAACTCAAGCCCTTTGGAGGCATGTAATGTCATCAGCGATACAGCTTCCATTTTGTGGTCATGTGTATCTGTTCCTGTTCCTAATGTCAAAAACTCTAAAAATTCCTTCACTCCTCTCATACTTTCAGCCAAACCCTTAAACCGCATCCATAGTTCAGGATTAAATGTTTGCGGATCAAATAACTGATCTCTCACATATTCAAGATAAGTTATTAAACTCAGTTCACCTGCTTTGCCTGAAATTTCCCTGAACCTGTGTCCGGGAATCTGTTTCCCTTTCATTTTCAGAAGTGCACCGGTATTCTCAAATTTTACGGATATCAAAATCCGAAGTATCCCAATATATTTCCTGAAAGGCTCCTCCCTGAAAAAGGGGACAGTCCCCACTTCCTGATATGGCAGATTATGGTCTCTGAGAGCTTTGGCTATTACCCCAAACTGATCACGCGTGCGGCATAATATTGCGAAATCAGACAGGCTGTTTACCAGGTCATCCCTGTTTCCGTCAGTAACATTACTGTCAATTGAAAAAAAACTTACTCCTCCTGTTAACCTGACTATTTGTCTGGCAATAAATTCTGCCTCTGCCGCACCTGTAGGCTGTTCAGAAACAGAGATTTGAACCCCTTCTTTCAACCCTTCAAGAAATCCGGAAGGCTTATTTAAAATACCCAGGGAGGCATCCAGAATAGTCTGGGAACAGCGATAAGACCTTGTCAGACGAAATAGTTTTGCTGCAGGATAATCAATGGTAAAGCGCTCAATAAACTCGGAACCGGAACCCCGGAACCCGTAAATAGACTGGTCTTCGTCACCCACAACACAAAGAATTGATTTTTCTGCAACTATTTTTACTAAACGGTATTGAGATTCATTGATATCCTGAAACTCATCAACAAAAATAAACCTGAAACGATTTTGATATAAATCTCTTACTGACTCATTTTCTGTTAACAGGATAAGAGGTTTAACGATTAAATCATCCATATCGAAAATATCCAGCCTCTTCAATTCATCTTCATAGCTCTTGAAAAATAAAGATTCCTCCTCTCCTGCCGTTTTGATATCAGATATCTCTCTGCTGTATTTCTTTATTTCCGCAGCATTGCCGTTGGATAACAATTTAATGATATCCCTTTTCATCTCTTCATCAGCAATCATAAAATTATCAGAACGGTCAAACTGATAATGAAATTCTTTCAGCACTGACAATCCAAATGCATGAAATGTTAAGGCGGATATTTCATTTTCTGCCGACATATTACCAAGAATTGACTTAAGCCTTGTCCTGAGTTCTCCTGCAGCCTTATTGGTAAATGTAATTGCAAGTACCTGCTGTGGATCTGCAGTTCCATTCTTCACCAGCCAGGCAATCTTACTGATCAGGGTCTTTGTCTTTCCGGTACCGGGACCGGCAATTATAAACGAATGACTTTCAGTATTCATGACTGCAGCGTTCTGTTCGGGATTCAGATCCTCAAATGCTGAGTCCGGATATGAAACCGGTTTATAATCTTGTGCCATTCCAGCTGCAATATTTTCAGCAGGAGTGCTCATATTCAGTAATTCCTGAATTCCCTGCAAATCAAAATTGATCAAATCCCTCTTTTGGGGCGGTCCGGGTTTTTCAATATTGAAAAGAGAACTGGCAGACTCGTACAATGCAGCCTCACCGGGCCTGAAGACCTTTATCTCTCCATACTCTCCGTCATAGCCCTCCTTAATAATCACTTCGCGGTTTCGCATTCGCCGAATTCCTTCAGCAAGTGGTTTCGAAGCTTTAGCCTCAATTTGTCCAACAGGAATATCCAGCAGAATATCCAGTTCGGTACCCAGGCTTTTCAACGTTTGGAGATAATCAGATTCTACTTTTTTAGAATTGACTCCGGTTCCTGCTATTTCTGACAATATCTCTTTAAGAGGAATAATTGACCGGAAAGGAAACCGGTTGGGACGTTCTGAAATATTAATCCTGTCAGACAGATGGATAATCCTGTTCATCACACCCACCGTTACAGGCTTTTTACAAACCGGGCAAATAAAATGATTCCTTAGGGTTTCAGACGGATTCCAGCATATATTACACTTCCTGTGCCCGTCATAATGATATTTTCCCTCCTGCGGAAACATATCTATAGTCCCCAGAAACTTGCCCTGGTCACCCGAACGTAATGCGGCAATCATTGAAAAATAATCAAGGCCTGTATTGAAGATATTGGCATTTCTCCCAAGCTTATCCGGTGAGTGGGCATCAGAGTTTGAGACCAGGGTCACTTTGTCGAGAAAGGAGCATAACCAGTTCATTGGCGGGTCGGTTGAAAGTCCGGTTTCAATTGTATGAATATGTCCGGACAGATCAGCAAAACATTCTTCAGGTGAGTCAAATCCTGATTTCGAACCTAACATTGAAAACCACGGTGTCCAGATATGTGCCGGAATGAAATAATTATTTTCACTACACTCTAAAACGATCTCCAGCAGGTCGCGTGAATCAAGGCCGAGTATTGGACGGCCGTCTGATGTCAGGTTTCCCCCAATATTAACAAGCCGGCGGTTAATTTTTTCAGCTTCTGTGAAGTCATTAACCAATATGAGGTTATGGACCTTCCTAACTTTTCCGTCCCGTTTATAAATATTACTGATCTCAGCAGTAAGGATAAACCTGGTATCATTATTTCCCAGGTGCGAATCAATAGTATAATTCTCTTTGAGCCGTAAAAAACCATTACCATCGGGAACCGTTTTTACCCTGAGTTCTTCAAGCCAGCCGGGATGGGTAAAGTCACCTGTACCCACCACCCTGATACCTTTAAGTCCGGCAAAATAATCCAGATACTCAGGTGTAAGTAATCTGGAGGTAGCCCGCGAAAAGTGTGAGTGAATATGTAAGTCAGCAATATAACGCATTTCGAAAAAATTCAATTACTAACAATTATAATCAGATAAAATGAACTTTTGAAATTGTTCTAAGGATTTATTACTTACAAAACACACTAATATTCCCCTGATGGATAACCATAATCATTTTCTCGAAAAATTCAGCTATTTTTACCGCAAATATAAGTGTGATGAACACAGAGTTGATTAGTAGATTTTTGTTAACAAACATACAGTCTGTTTTTGCTGAAAATATTATAGGACCGGAAGGTCACAAATTAATTTGGGTAGTTGGCCTTATAATATTTTTAATGCTACTTTTTATTATATCCGGAAAATCGAAACCTAAAGTAACAGGAAGAAAGAATTATAATATCCCCTTCTTAAGAAGAAAAAAGATAAAGCTGATTCTCAAAAAGGACCGTTTATATTATCCTGATTTTCTGGAGCTGACAATAATAAATACAGGCAACACAGATGTTGATATAGATAATCCCCTTTTGATATTCAGTAACAACTGGATATCAAGAAAATTCAGGCTAAAGGGAATCAACAGCTACAATTTTTATCCCCTTTTTCTTGGTAAGGGTCAACAACACACACTAAATATTGATCTTAACAGATTTTACAGTCACGATAAAAGTCTGAAAAGATTTCCCAAAACAAAAATTGTCATTTACGAAGTTCACGGGCCAAAGCTGGGTTCAGGGAAAGTGATGCTTCGAAAAACTTTACTTAATTTTTAATGAGAGACTGGAAATTTAATCATATTGATTTTTCAACCTACCCCTATTACGGAGAAGATGATTTGGGTGTATTTTGGTCACCCGAAAAGACACTGGTAAAAATTTGGGCACCAACGGCTCAAATGGTAGAATTCAGGTTATATAAAGATGGCAAATCAGGTGAAGCCTTCCATAAAACACAACTTCAGTCAAGTGGAGACGGAACATGGTCTACAGTTTTAATAGGTGACTATGAGGGTAAATTTTATACATTTCGTATCAATGATGGTGAATGGCTTGATGAAACTCCTGATATATATGCTAAATGCGTGGGAATTAACGGCCTGAGGGGTTTGATCTTTAATCCGGCCAGGACAAATCCGGAGGATTGGGAAAACGACAGGCGGCCAAAGTTACGAAATTTCACCGATGCTGTAATTTATGAAACTCATGTCCGCGATTTCTCAATATCTCCGACATCAGGTATTGAAAATAAAGGAAAATATTTGGGATTCACAGAAGTGGGAACAGTCTCTGAAGGAAATACTTCAACTGGTTTGTCACACCTGACAGAATTAGGCATTACGCATGTCCATCTGCTACCGGTTTCCGATTTTTTCACAATTGATGAAGAGGAGCCTCTTGAAAAATACAATTGGGGTTATGATCCTCTTCATTTCAATGCTCCTGAAGGATCTTACTCTCTTAATCCTTATGATGGAACTGTCAGGATAAAAGAGTTAAAGACCCTGGTACAATCCTTACATTCCGCCGGCATCGGGGTTATTCTGGATGTGGTTTACAACCACACCTATTTTGCAAAAGAATCGTCGTTTAACCAAACTGTTCCCGGTTATTTTTACCGTCAGAAATCTGACGGAACTTTCGCCAATGCCTCAGGATGCGGAAATGAAACGGCTACGGAACGGTCGATGGTCCGTAAATATATAATAGATTCACTAAAATACTGGGCCAGGGAGTATCATATTGACGGATTCAGATTTGACCTTATGGGTATTTACGATATTGAAACCATGAAGGCTATTCATTCTGAACTTGATCCCGGATTAATACTTTACGGCGAGGGATGGACTGCTGCGGAAAGTCCTATGAGCGAGGAATACAGGGCAGTCAAAAAGAATATCCTCAAACTGCCGGGCATAGCAGCTTTTAACGATGATTTCAGAGATGCCCTGAGAGGAAACCACGGTACCAAAAAAACAAAAGGATTTGTCAGCGGACTCGGATTTCGCGAAGAAGCGGTAAAATTTGGTATTGTCGGGTCAATAAATCACCCGCAGATAGTTTATGATTATGTAGACACTTCAAAAAATCCCTGGGCAATGAATCCGCAACAGTGTATCAACTATGTTGCCTGTCATGATAATTACACTTTATGGGACAAGCTTAAACTCAGCTGTCCTAAGGCATCTGACGCAGATTTGCAAAAGATGGTAATGTTAGCCGGAGCGCTTCTGCTGACATCTCAGGGAGTGCCTTTTATTCATTCCGGAATGGAATTCTGCCGCAGCAAGGGGGGGAACGGGAACTCTTATAAATCTCCCGATTCAGTGAACCAGATAGACTGGTCCAGAAAAACAGAGTACCGGGAAGTTTTTGAATATTATAAAAAGTTAATTAAACTTCGAAAAAACCATCCTGCTTTCAGAATGGGCGATCCTGCCAAAATAGCTGATTACATTCATTTCTGTACAGAATATAAACCGGGTACAGTCGGATATTGCATAAACGGTGAAGCTGTCGGGGATCCATGGCCATACATTTTCATTATCTTTAATGGTGATAAAAATAACCTAACAATTCCCCTGCCTGAAGGTACTTATATGGTAATTGCCGGTAATTTTGAAATAAATGAAGATGGTATCGGAGACCCTGTTACCGGGAAGATTGAGGTACCCGGTATATCGATGACCATACTGGCAGGAAAAAACCAGTCATAGACAAATCAAAAAGTGATGGCGCAAGGTATTGATTTTTCAGAATACCCTGTGATAATAATATCCAAAAATGGAATCGGATAATAGTTGTTTAAGGAATCATGCACATCAGCCTGATATTATCCTATAGTACTGCCAGAAGCAAATCGATATCTTTAGCAGAAATATTAAAAAGGTTCCCCACATCCTGGTTAGTGAGGATCCCATGATAAATGTAGACTCCTTTACGAAATCCTTTTGCAATTTTAATATAATTGTCAACACCCCCGCTGTCTCCTATTGCCAATAATATTGGCATTAAGATGTTACTTAGTGAAATAGATGCTGTCCGGGCTACGATCGACTGAATATTTGGGACACAATAGTGCACCACGCCATGTTTCACATAAGTCGGATCATTAAAATCGGTACAGCGGGTAGTTTCAAAACAGCCGCCCTGGCTGGCATTCAGGTCAATAATAACTGACCCTTCTTTCATCTTTTTCACTAGATCTTCTGAAACCCTGAACTTAGGTGTAGCATTAAACTGCATTGCCCCAATCACAGCATCGGCCGAAAAGAGTGCTTTACGAAGTACCTTTGGATAAAACACCGATGTAAATATTTTGCCACCCAGTTTTTCCACTAACTGGCTAAGGTCATATACAGATGTATCAAAAACCCGGACAAGGATTCCAAGTCCCAGCGCTGCCCTGGCTGCATATTCCGCAGCAGTGCTTGTTCCGATAATAACCAGTTCGGCAGGGGTAATGCCTGTAACTTCCCCGAAAAGTACACCTTTCCCGTTATGTGCATTACTGAGATATTCGCTGGCAATAGTAATAGAGGTAACACCGGCAATCTGGCTCATTTGATGTAATATGGGGGCAAATCCCTTTTCATTTTCAATATTTTCAAAAGCAATTGTTGTAAGCCTCTTTTGCATCAACTTACTAATAGATTCCTTACAATGTGCCTGTATCTGCATACTTGAAATGATTGTCTGGTTACCCCGCAACAATTCCATTTCGTCGCTGGCAAATGGAGCTACCCGCAAAATTATATCGCACTGAAACACTTCCTCTTTCTTTTCAACGATTACTGCTCCCGCCTCCCTGTAATCCCCGTCACTGTACCTGGCCAGCTTACCTGCTCCCGCCTCTATATATATTTCGTGCCCGTATGATGTAAGAAGATCAACTGCCTGGGGTGTTAAAGGTACCCTGTATTCGACCTTTGAAAGATCCGAAGGTATACCTATTTTCATTTTTTGTCCTTTGTTTTGAATCTCCAGCATCTCTTCCTTTGGCATCAGCATTGTTTTCGAAACAGACATATTTTCTTTTGATTCATCGCGGTTTGTCATAGCGGGAAATGTTTTAGTAATAGAATCACAAGTTACATTCTAAATAGTAATTTACAAAATTTGCGCGGAGATATACCTTTCTCCATCAGTACCTGTTTCAATTTTCACTTCAACAAACCGGTCGGGAAGAAGTGATTCAATTTTTTCAGGCCACTCTATCAGACAATAATTTCCACTGTATATATAATCTTCATACCCCAGATCAAAAACCTCTTCCAGATTTTTGATCCTGTAAAAATCCATATGATAGATTGGATCAGAATCTGCAGCGGTATATTCATTAATCAGGGCGAACGTTGGACTTGTTATGTTATCTGCAGATCCCAGATATCTGCATATTGCCTGGATAAAGGTAGTTTTCCCCGCACCCATTTTTCCATAAAAAGCAAAAATCTTCTGATCAGAAAAAGAGTCGATCAACAATTTAGCTGCCATTTCGAGATCCTTTAGTTTTTCAACTTTAATTGAATTCATTAATTTTGAGTTGCAAGTTTTCCGTTATGCAATATTAATAAAAGTGATTCAATTTTTTCAGTGATAAAAAAATTGCTCTCCGCATATCCAAATGCCAATATTTATTTTAGTTTGTTAATATAAAAATATTAATTTTGAGAAACCTTAAAATTTTAATCACATGAATATACCCGTTGATTTAAAATACACAGAAGACCATGAATGGCTTCGCCGCGATGGTGATGAGGCTATTGTGGGCATTACGGATTTTGCCCAGGGTGAACTTGGGGATGTAGTTTTTATAGAAATTGAAACAAAAGGTGAGAAGTTGTCAAAGGGCGATATATTTGGTACGGTTGAAGCGGTCAAAACGGTTTCAGATCTGTTCATGCCTGTAAGCGGAGAAGTAATTGAGGTAAATGAAGCTTTAAATGACAAGCCTGAATTAGTCAATAAAGACCCTTACGGTGAAGGATGGATGATAAAGATAAAAGTTTCAGATCCAAAAGAGGCAGATAATTTACTTTCAGCAGATGACTATAAGAAAATGGTCAATGCCTGATCTCATAATCATGTTGATGTTTTGGTAATAATAAAAAACCAGTATTATTTTCAAAATACTGGTTTTTTATTATCCTTGCTTTAACCGAAGGTTAGCCACACTTAGAATTACCGCATGAGAGGCAGGTAAGACAGCCCTCCTGATAGACTACCTCCTTGGATCCGCACTCCTGGCAAACCATATCTTCAGCCAGTGTACCATCGGGAATATACTTTTTAAGTGCCCGGGCAACACCTGCTTTCCAGGAATTAATAGTTTCATTATCAAGTTGAAGGCTTGTCACCAATTCAACAACTTTATGAATTGGCATTCCGTGTCTCAGAGTTCCTGAGATCAGTTTCGCATAATTCCAGAAGACAGGATTAAATTTAAAAGAGAGTCCCTCGATTGTTGTTTTATATCCCCGCTTGTTTATATATTGAAAATCATAACGTGAATTTCCTTCGCTGTCATAACTTTTTATAATATAGCCACCGGTAATTGAGCGCGGTAATAATATCCCGTCTTCATCATCCGAAAGCCCGGTAAATATTTCATATGGTTTATTATCCAGCAGGCCGATAAATGCTATCCACTTCTCTTTATTGTTTTGGAAGCGAACAACATCAGCCTCAAGTTTTTCAGGACGTTTTGAGGAGAATACCACAGTCTCTTTTTTCTCTTTCGAATCATTTGAAACTAATACCCCTGATCGTGATCCGTCTCTGTAAACCGTAACTCCCTTGCACCCGCTTTTCCATGCCTCGAAATACAGCTGTCCGACCAGTTCTTCTGTAGCAGTTGAAGGAAGATTTATCGTAACGCTTATTGAATGATCAACCCATTTCTGGATTCTTCCCTGCATTCTTACTTTAGATAACCAGTCAACATCATTTGAAGTGGCTTTATCGTAAGGTGATTTACTTACCATTTCGGCCAACTCCTCCTGTGTGTAATCACGGTCAGTATCATAACCCTGTACCTTCATCCAGGTTTTAAATTTATGATGAAAAACAGTGAATTCCTCCCAATGGTCGCCAACCTCATCAATAAAATCAACACGGATATCGCTATCACCAGGGTTCACTTTTCTGCGACGTTTATACACAGGCATAAAAACAGGTTCTATCCCTGATGTTGTTTGCGTCATAAGACTTGTTGTGCCGGTTGGGGCGATCGTCAGAAGGGCAATATTCCGTCTTCCGTATTTAACCATCTCCTCATACAGTTTGGCATCATTGTCCTTCAGCCTTAAAATAAACGGATTGGAAGCTTCCCTTTTGGAGTTATAAATTGCGAATGGGCCTCTCTCCTTTGCCAGGAATACTGAAGACCGATAAGCTTCCAATGCAATAGTTTTATGTATTTCTTCAGAAAAATCAATAGCAATATCACTTCCATATTGCAATCCCAGTGCCGCCAGCATGTCCCCTTCGGCAGTGATCCCTATGCCTGTGCGGCGCCCTTCGCGCGCCTTGGTCTTAATATTTTCCCATAACTTTCTTTCTACAAGTTTTATATCATCATCCTCAGGGTCTGCATTTATCTTTTCAAGTATAGCATCAATTTTTTCCAGCTCCAGGTCAATAATATCGTCCATGATCCGCTGTGCATAATGAATATGTTCCTTAAACAATTCGAAGTTAAATGTTGCCCTGGACGTAAAGGGATCATCAACATAAGAATAGAGGTTTATTGCGAGAAGCCTGCAGCTGTCATAAGGGCATAAGGGGATCTCCCCGCATGGGTTAGTTGAAACGGTCCGGTAACCCAGATCCGCATAACTGTCGGGCACCGACTCCCTTATTATTGTATCCCAAAACAGTACCCCGGGTTCAGCTGATTGCCATGCATTTCTTACAATTTTCTCCCAAAGTTTTGTGGCGTCAATTTCCTTTTTATACAGAGGATTGCCTGATATGACAGGATATTGCTGGACATAAACCGTTTTCTGTTCCACGGCCTTCATAAAATCATCATCTATCTTAACCGAAACATTTGCCCCGGTCACTTTACCCTGCTCAAGTTTTGCATCAATAAAACTCTCGGAATCAGGATGTTTAATTGATACTGACAGCATTAATGCACCCCTGCGGCCATCCTGAGCTACCTCTCGTGTAGAATTTGAATACCTTTCCATAAATGGAACTATACCTGTTGAGGTTAAAGCTGAATTTTTCACAGGTGACCCTTTTGGCCGTATATGAGAAAGGTCATGCCCCACGCCGCCACGACGTTTCATAAGTTGCACCTGCTCCTGGTCTATTTTAAGGATACCACCGTAGGAATCTGAATCACGATCGTTACCAACAACAAAACAGTTGGAAAGAGAAGCAATCTGAAACTCATTGCCGATGCCGGTCATAGGCCCTCCCTGAGGAACTATATATTTAAAATCTTTTAATACAGTATAAATTTCCTCCTCTGTAAACGAATCAGGATAGTTTTTCTCAATCCTGGCAATCTCTTTTGCCAACCTGCGATGCATATCGTCAGGGGTCCGCTCAAAAATATTTCCATAAGAATCTTTAAGAGCATATTTGTTAACCCAGACTCTGGCTGCCAAATCATCGCCCCTGAAATATTCATGTGAAGCTTTTATCGCCTCTTCCTTGGAAAAAATTTTTCTTTCTTTTACATTTTTTATCATTACTTCTTCTAACGCCATAACATCCAGTTAAATATTAAAATGGTCTTAACTTTTAAATCCCGTTATTTGTGTAATGCAATATAAAACACAAACCAAAATTATTTAATGTTTTTCTTTAGAAAAAATGAAAAGTTATCAACTTCTTTTTGTTATTCTTATAAAAATCAATGTTTTAATATGTCATTTTCGTAAAAAAGTTTCAAAAAATTTAAATTTCCCCCTGATTCTCTATCTCTTTTATACGTAAATATACATTTGATTATAACATTATTAATTATTAAAATTTCATTACCCGGATGGGAATAAAAAAAATGATCAGTTGTTGAAAACTTTATTT
>JAAYJR010000604.1 GCA_012522835.1 Bacteroidales bacterium | reverse complement strand
TTGAAAATGAGTACCAAAATTTATTATTATAAATCCATCTTTCCCCAACACCACTGGCAAAATCCTGTCCGGCTACAAAGCCGATGTTAAATTCGTTAGTGCAAAATACAACAAGGAAGTTAATATCTACAAGCATTTGAACAAAAATAATCATGCATAAACAAACAAAAAATGACTACATTAGTGCTGTGTCTTAAAGATACTGTCGGGCTGAATTCATATATTACCGTTTAAAAATTAAAATATTAACTAATGAAACGAATGAAAAATTTATTTTTACTTTTCATTTTAATCGAGTTACCATTTGCGGTGTTATCTGCCAATCACAAGGACATCCTTCAGCAAGAAGCCCTTGAAACAGGGCTTGCTCAGTCGCTTGTCAAAGACTTTTCGGAACTTGGTTTTCCTGATTATGATGACCGTAATTTCTGGAATAGCCTTCCTTCAGTTTTATGTGAAGAATATATCAATGATGCAGAAAAGTACCTGGATTATGACTGGCCGGCAGTAAAGGCTACCGATTACCTCGAGATTATCAGATCAGGTGACAGGCGGCAGGAGGTTTATGCTGCTCCGCGTGCTGCCCTGACAGCATTGGTAATGGGAGAGCTGGCAGAAGGTAAAGGACGGTTTATCGATCAGATCGTTAATGGTGTGTGGTATTACAGCGAACAGACCTGGTGGGGATGGTCGGCCCATATTACTATCCAAAAAGCGCCGCATGGCCTTCCTGATACAGATGAACCGGTAATTGATCTGGGCGTAGGAGAAATTACCAATATCCTTTCCTGGACCTGGTTTTTATTTAAAAATACTTTCGATGAAATTCATCCGCTCATTGCCAAAAGGCTTAAAAATGAGATCCTGAAAAAAGCGGTTATACCCTTTTATGAAAGAGATGATTTCTGGTGGATGGGATTCGACGGCAGTCGTTCGGTAAACAACTGGAATCCATGGACCAACCATAACATGCTCACTGCAATTTTAATACTGGAGGATGATCAGGCACAAAAGCTCAAAGGAGTCATGAAGGTGATACGTTCGCTTGATGTTTTTGTAAACGGTTATCCTGCTGATGGTGGCTGCGATGAAGGGCCCTCATACTGGAGAAGGGCAGGCGCTTCACTTTTTCAGTGTATTGACCTCCTTAACAGAGCTACCCGCGGAAAATTTGATGTATATGACAAACAATTGATCCAACGGATGGGGTCATACATATATAAAGCTTATATTGATTATCCTTACTTTATCAATTTTGCTGATGCTGATGCTACTACCGACAGTAGTCCACAGATCATTTACAGCTACGGCAAAGCCATAGGCGATACCACTATGCAGAAATTCGGTTCTTTTATGGCCAGGAAACAGGACTGGGGAGAAAGAACGCCTGGTGGAAAGATCGACGAGCAGATAATGCAGTTGATACACCTTGAAGAGATTATAAGCTCACCGGCAGAAAATGCTCTTATAAGCGATTTTTGGCTGCCGGACACCGAGGTGGCGGGTGCACGAGACCAGGAAGG
>JAAYJR010000481.1 GCA_012522835.1 Bacteroidales bacterium | reverse complement strand
TGTTTAGGGTCTTTTATAAAAAAAATACACCAATCATTATATGATAAAAAATTTATAATAGTTGTATTCCGTTGGTTGAACACTGATCTATCATTTCAGTTGGCCATATACTCGATTGTATTTCACCAATATGTGCTTTCCTTAAAAAGAACATACACAATCTTGACTGACCAATCCCTCCCCCAACAGTAAGCGGCAGTTCTGAACTTAGTAGCTTCTTATGCCACATAAGTTCTTTACGCTCTTCCAAACCCCTTATCTTAAGTTGCTTAATCATCGCATCCGGATCAACCCTGATCCCCATTGAAGAAATTTCAAATGCACGATTTAAAACATCATTCCAAAGAATGATATCACCATTAAGTCCTTTATACCCGTTGACAGTAGGTGTAGTCCAGTCGTCATAATCAGGTGCCCTGCCATCGTGTATCTCTCCATTTGGCAATTGTCCACCTATACCAATTACAAATATAGCTTTGTATTTTTTAGCCGCCTCTGTCTCACGTTCAAGGGGTGTTAGTGAAGGATACTTCTCAGCTAACTCTTCAGAGTGAATAAAGGTTATCTCCTCAGGTAAGTAAGGAACTATATCAGGATAATTGTCGCATACATGAAATTCAGTACGTACCAGAATAGAATATAACTTCCTTACGATCTTCTTTAGAAAATCAAGACTCCTCTCCTCTTTAGTAATTACCCTTTCCCAATCCCACTGGTCTACATAAAGCGAATGAATATTGTCCAGTTCTTCATCCGGCCGTATGGCATTCATGTCTGTATAAATACCGTACCCTGATTTTATTTTCAAATCAGCTAATGCCAGCCTTTTCCATTTAGCCAGGGATTGTACAATCTCAGCTATCTGATCATCCATCTCCTTTATTGGAAAAGAAACCGGACGCTCAATTCCATTCAGGTCATCATTTACACCAGTCCCTTTTTTAACAAATAAGGGTGCAGTGACCCTGCGTAACCTTAATTCTGCAGACAAGTTCATTTGGAAAAAATCCTTAATAAGTTTTATTGCCTGCTCGGTTTGGTTTACGTCTAAAACCGACTTGTAATCTTTTGGAATAAATAATTTCATAACTATAAATTTTAATATAATGATCACAAAAATAGATATTATTTGGAAATTTGCAAGAGAAAGAATAAAAAATATTACAAAAGTTACACAATCTTTACATTTATCTGGATTTTTGTAAAAATACTGAATTACTCTGCAACTAATCTTAATCCGTCATATGCAATTTTTACATTCGGAGGCAGTTTGGTTTCAATATCAGCATGTTTTCCGAATGTATGACTCAAATGGGTTAACCAGGCCTGTTCAGGCTTTACCTTCCCGATAACCGCGAGTGCTTCCTCAAGATTATAATGAGAAATATGCTTTTTAATCTGCAGTGCATTAATTATCAGGAAGCGGGTACCATACAATTTCTTCAACTCATCATCAGGAATAAAATTGGTATCAGTAATATAAGAAATGTTTCCTACACGAAACCCCAAAACCGGCAATTTGTTATGAAGGCATCTTACAGGTATAAATTTTATGCCATCTATAAAAAAAGGATTCTCGTTAATTGTATGTAGTTGCATCCTGGGAATACCCGGATATTTGACATCAGAAAATACATAATCATAAATTCTTGTCAGTGCTTTATGTACCCGCGGTTCAGCATAAATATCCATAGGCCTTTTTTGTATCCAGTTATAAGAGCGAATATCATCCAGGCCGAAAATATGATCAGCATGTTCATGAGTGATTAGTATTGCGCGCAATGTAGTTACATTTTCACGCAGCATCTGTTGTCTGAAATCGGGTCCGGCATCGATTACAAAATTCTTATTTCCGACTTTTATTAACAGCGAAGCTCTTAGTCGCTTATCTCGCTCATCGGCAGACCTGCACACGGGGCAATTGCAAGCAATAACAGGAATGCCCTGAGAAGTGCCTGTACCAAGGAGGATTGCTTCTGTTTGCATTTTTTTTGTATTCACATTTACAAAATTAACAAAAGCCTTATTAAAATCGTGAATATCCCTAATTTTACAAAAAATTATTAAAATGGCAGTTTTATATCTTGTTCCCAGTCCCCTCAGTGATGGTGACTGGCAGAATGTGTTACCGGCAAAGGTCTTCCGGGTATTGACAACAACCGGGTATTTTATTGTTGAAAATATCAGAACAGCTCGTCGATTTTTAAAATTGGTAAACAAAAATATTGATATCGATTCACTTAAATTTTTTGTGTTGAATAAACATACTGAATATTCTGCTGCAGAAGGATACCTTAATCCTGTTGTTGAGGGTCATGACATTGCTTTAATAACAGAGGCAGGCTGCCCCGGCATTGCAGATCCGGGAGCAGAAATTGTAAGGATTGCCCACAAGAAAAACATTAAGGTGGTTCCCATTAGTGGTCCTTCGTCAGTGATTCTGGCTTTGATGGCTTCCGGTCTTAATGGACAGGATTTTGCTTTTAATGGTTATCTTCCGATTAAACATAATGAACGATTGAAAGCTATTTCAAAACTGGAGGAAAAGGCAGTGAGGCTGAAGCAAACACAAATTTTTATTGAAACTCCTTACAGGAATGATCAAATGTTGAAAAGCCTGCTTAAAGCCTGCTCTCCTGTTACTATGCTGTGCATCGCTGCTGACCTCACAGGGGATAATGAATTTATAGCTACTAAAACTATCGAACAATGGAAAAGGGAAATCCCTGATTTGAATAAGAAACCGGCTATCTTTTTGTTGGGCACCTGAAATCTTAAATGGGAAGGGATAGTGCTATGTTGGAGGGTAGTGGGGTTTAAATAACCTCTGATCCGTTCACTGAAGTGAACGGCAAAGGATAAAGCTCTGAACTAATAGGCTGGCATTACACCCCCATTCCATAGATTCTACTCCATCCTGACTATCTTTGGATAAAACAATCCCAATATCTCTACCAGATCTTTCTGATACTCCATTACATCATATATATTCTTATATACAGAAGGCGCTTCTTCTGTTCCTCCTCCGATAAGATCAACCCCTCCTGCTCTCAGGCTTTCTCTTAGCGCGGCATCTAAAATAACTTTCCTGGCCTTATTTCTGGACATTAACCTTCCGGCACCATGAGATGCTGAATTAAGCGACTCCTCATTCCCTTTACCCTTCACAATAAATGCAGGTGAAACCATATTTCCGGGAATGATACCTGTATCCTCCTTCCCGGCAGGTGTGGCTCCCTTCCTGTGGATGATAACCTTCTCTCCGCCATCGAGAATCTCTTCCCATGCAAAATTGTGATGATTCTCAATTATTATCAATGGCTCTTCCCCAAGGGAATGTGCCAGCCGGCTATGTATGATCCTGTGATTCGCATGCGAATAATCTCCTGCAAGAAGCATGGCTGCCCAATACTCCTGCCCTTCCTGGCTATCTATGTCTAACCAAGCCAGATAGCCTGCCTGTCCTTTCAATTCCAGTTTCTTCCGTGCAAGACTTGTATAATGCTTACACACTTCTGCTCCAAAATTCCTCGACCCGGAATGACTGAGGATAGCAAAATACTCCCCGGGTATCAATTTGATATCATCAGAGTATTTATCAATAACGACATATCCCACATCAACAAAATGATTACCATGACCTGAGGTTCCCAATTGTTCAGCAAATTTATCCTTAAGGGATTTCAAAAATTTTATCTCATGAAACTCTTTTCTGTCCAGAATATCATGGTCAACATGTTCACTGAATACCCCAAGCCCGAATCGCGTTTCGGAATGAAGGGCTTTTCTGATCTTTTCCCTATCCCGGTCTATTTTCCCCGGAGATGAGGCGAAAACCGACAAACACATTCTGCAACCGATGTCCATTCCAACTCCATAAGGTATAACGGCATTATACGTTGCCAGCACTCCACCAATCGGCAATCCGTAACCCACATGAGCATCAGCCATCAGGGCACCACCCACACAAACAGGAAGCTTCATAGCTGCTTCCATCTGATGTATGGTTTCGGAATCAATATTTTCCGCTCCGTATATTTTATATTCAGGACTTTTCAGCTTCATTTAATTCTATCCTGGTTAAATATTTAAATTTAAATTTAAATAAATTAATTCAAAAAAAACTCTCTAAAACAAATCACAAAAATACAATATCGATCAGCCAGTTTATGC
>JAAYJR010000401.1 GCA_012522835.1 Bacteroidales bacterium | reverse complement strand
TCAAATCTCGCCTGCAATTCAATTATGACCGTAACCTCTTTGCCATTCCTGACAGCATTCAGTAATGCATTGATCACTTTTGAGTCTTCCGCAACCCGGTAAATTGTAATGCCTATCTCGGTTACCTGCGGATCCATAGCTGCCTCTCTTAAAAAATCCAGAAAGTGGTTGAATGTCTGATAAGGATAGTGAAGCATTACATCTTTATTGCGGAGAACACGTAAAATACTGGTGTGCGGCGGGAGATTCTTATTACGGAATGGTGGCAGTTTAGTATAGTAATGTCTCTTTTTCCCAATCTCCGGAAAATTCATGAAGTCTTTATGATTATGATACCGTCCCCCGGGTATAGCATTATCTTCATTGTCAAGTTTCATTTTTTTCAGAATGAAATTGAGAAAATCCTCCGGGATTTCACGGTCATAAATAAGCCTTACCGGTTTGCCTTTTTTTCTCTTTTTCAGGCTTGAGCTCATTTTTTCGATAAAGCTTTTTGAGATGTCATCGTCAATATCAAGCTCCGCATCGCGCGTAATCTTTATAGTATAAGCTTCGTAAATATCATAGTCGAAATAGAAAAACAGATCATCCAGGCAGTACCTTATTACGTCATCGAGAAACATAACGTACATCTTTTTCCGTTCTTTTGGCAGAACTAAAAACCGGGGCGCTGAGATACTTGGAATTCTGATAAGGGAATATGCAAAATCAGACTGGCCGGAACTGTTTGACAGCTTTACAGCAAGGTAAACTGAGCGATCCCGGAGATATGGGAATTTATTTTTTTTGGTCAGCATTATTGGGACCAGGTTCGGGAGTATTTTTTCGTAGAAGTATTTTTTTACAAATACACCCTGCTCGTGTGTAAGGTTATTTTCATTAACAATGAAAATGTTGTTCTGGTTGAGCTCTGTAATAATATTTTTGAAAATATTCTGAACTTTATCCTGTTGCTCAAATACTATCCTTTGAATTTCTTCATGCAACTCGTGAGGTGTATAATTGCCCAGCAGGTTCTCTTCATCTTTTCCGAGGTCGACCATTCTTCTTACTGTGGCAACCCTGACCCTGAAAAATTCATCAAGGTTGTTTGAAAAAATACCTATGAACCTGATCCGTTCAAAAAGCGGAGTATCGGGATCCTCGGCTTCCTGAAGAACTCTTTCGTTGAAAGAGAGCCAGCTGATTTCCCTGTTTATGAAATTTTCGTTGGAATACATATCAAACTCTTTAACAAAGCAAATAATACAATTATCCAAAGTTCATAAAAATAAATCACAAAAACCAAACAGAAAGGCCCGACAGGGTTAAATTATTTCCCTCCGAATTCCATTAGATAGGCTTTGATCATTTCGTCCAGGTCACCGTCAAGCACAGCATTGACATTTCCCGTTTCATAGTTTGTCCGGAGATCCTTTACCATTTTATATGGTTGTAGAACATAGGAACGAATTTGTGAACCCCATTCAATTTTCTTTTTCTGAGACTCTATCTCCATCTCCTTTTCCCGTTTCCTGCGGAGCTCCATTTCATAGAGCTGCGATTTTAAAAGGCGGAGGGCATTATCTTTATTTCCCGATTGCGAACGTCCTTCGGTGTTTTCAATTACTATGCCACTAGGGGCATGTCGCAAACGGACCCCTGTTTCCACCTTGTTCACATTCTGGCCTCCGGCCCCGCTGCTTCGGAATGTTTCCCAGGTAATGTCTGCCGGATTTATATCTATTTCAATTGTATCGTCTACCAGCGGTGCAACAAAAACAGAGGTGAAGGATGTCATTCTCTTATTTTGTGCATTGAAAGGAGAAAGTCTCACAAGCCTGTGTACCCCGCTCTCGCTTTTAAGGTAGCCGTAAGCAAATTCACTGTCTATCTCTAAAGTGCAACTTTTTATCCCCGCCTCATCACCCTGCTGGAGGTCGGCGATCTTAACTTTATAATTTTTGCTTTCACACCAACGTGTATACATGCGAAAGAGCATCTCAGCCCAATCGTTACTTTCTGTTCCGCCTGCACCAGCATTAATTTTCAGGACTGCCCCCAGCTTGTCTTCTTCATTGCGAAGCATATTTTTTGTCTCCAGTTCCTCTATCTTCCGCAACGCCTGGTTGTACGCTGTATCAACCTCTTCTTCAGATGCTTCTCCTTCTTCGAAAAACTCATAAAGCACACTGAAATCATCTACAGACTGCTTAACTTTATCATAGCTGTTTGTCCAGTCTTTTATTGACTTTATTTTACGCATCCGGATCTCCGCTTCCTTCGGATCAGACCAGAAATCGGGATCCTGGGTATGGAGCTCTTCCTCTTTTAACTGAACTAATTTAGCATCGTAGTCAAAGATGCCTCCTCAGAGCATCGCGACGCTCATTTAAATCTTTTATCTGTTCTTTTAATACCATAACCGGCAATACTTTTTTTGTTTTGCAAAGGTAACAAGTTTTTGGCGATTGTGGAAAGACGAAATTTCAGGAAAGGGAAATTATGAGGTTTTATTTATTATGGCTCTGACTTACTCAATGACCTGGTTCAGATAACGGTGTATAAGTTCCGGTTCAAAACCCCTGTTTTGGGCAAACCTTATTATTTGTCCCATTTTTTCATATTTGTTTTTCTTTTTTACTGTTCCGGCTTTCTCTTTCATCGTTTTCAGGAGTGTTTCACGATATTTTTCTTCATCTATGGTGTCAAGACTGTCTGTTATTAGCTGTTCATCTAATCCTTTCATCTTCAGGTAATAACGCATTTTTATTTTTCCCCATCTGTTAATTCTGAATTTTTCAGCAATATAGGAACTGATATATCTTGCATCATCAATGAAGTTTTCTTTTTTCAGCTGACTTATTATCTCTTCAGCATCACTTTCGGCAATTCCTGCCGCTACTATCTTTTTCCGAATATCATTAGAGCATTGCTCAGAACGGCTGCAGATAGCTGCCATTTTTATTTTAACTTCTTTGATCTTATTATTGTCAGCAGTCATGGCACATGATTATATTTTTATTGCTTAAAGGTAATAAAAAATTCAATCGAGAATTCCGGTCAGCACGACTGAATCTTTAAAGCGATGAACTTCACCGCTGTAATTGAAAATTTCTACTGTTACTATATATATTCCCAGAGGCTGACGTTTCCCCGTTCTGTCGGTGCCGTCCCATTTAAACTGACCGGTTGTGCCAAGAGTTTCAGTTTCAACAAGTGATAATACATATCTCCCAGAACGGTCAAATATTTTTATATTTCCTGTAAAACCTGGTTTGTCAAGCGAATAGCTGATTATAAATTCGTCGTTGAACCCATCTGCATTAGGAGAAAATGAGTCTGGTTCGAACTTAACAACCGGGGAGCTGATAATTCCGGCCACCTGCTGTGAATTTTTACATCCCGGTGTTCCGTATCCGGATTCTGATGAGGCTGACTGCCAGTTGTTCTCATCGAGTGAAGGTTTATTAAGTGATACTCTTTCCAGAGATACTCCTTTATAATCTCTTAAAAAACGTGAGTGCATCTTTTCATTATAGTACATCTCGTCAATTACCAGTGATCCTTCATTCAGAAGGACAACATACCCCTCGTCATTATTGAATGCAGGTAAATTGTCAACTTCATAAACAGATTCAGGGCAGTTTGTGTGGTAATGATTCAGGACAGCCTGAGGATCGGTGGTTAACAAAAGCCTGGATTCCGGCAATATTTCAACCCGTTCTTCAAAAACTGTCCGTATCTGTTTTAGCTGAAGGTCTTTATCACGATTTGCAACAGACAGGTGATCGATTGAGAGTTTTTCTTTTCCGGGGTTGCAGATCTCTACATAATCCTTGCCTCCGGGAAATGGGTTAAAGAGCACCTCGTTAATGAGTATTTCATTTTTCGAGAGCGGAGGCACTGGTTCCTGTTCCTGCCAGACTCTTATATTGTCAAGAGTTACCTTGTCGTTGGAATAGTGATTTGCCATTTTGCATATTATCTGTAAATGATCACCATTAAGATTTAGTTGTTCTGCTGTTGACTTACCCCAGTTGCCGGAATTATGTCCGTTTATACTGAACTGTACCGGATCACTGTTATCCAGTTTATAACAGGCCTTAAGATACTTGTTATCTGAATTGTTGCCACTGCCGGTCTCATAGGCAGTCAGGCTGATGTTCACCTTGCTGAACCCGGAGATATCTATAATTTCTGAAAGCCAGATTACCTCACCGGTAAGTTTACGACATTCAAAGCGGCCACCGGAAGTGCTCACTGTTTTTGCATAACTTGCAGGTTCTGGCAATGACATTCCGGAAATATCGAGTGACCAGGATGTTAGTTCTGAAAAATCAGAAATAATTTTTCCGTTCTGGCCACACCAGACTCCTTTACCGGGGTTATTAAAATTTTCCTTCCAGATTTCCTGTGAAAAAGCCGGGTTAACAATCCATGGCAAAGTGAACGTTAAGATTTTTAGAATAATACGTAACATTCCATTTCCAATTGATTGCAAAATAGTAATTTTACTTCAATTTTGAAAATATTAATTTTAAAACAATTAGTAATGAAGGTAGCAATTATTGGAACAAGCGGAGCGGTAGGACAGGAATTTCTTCGTGTCCTGGAAGAGAGAAATTTTCCATTAGACGAATTAGTGCTTTTCGGATCAGCCAGAAGTGCAGGGAAACAGTATGAATTCAGGGGTAAAAAATTAACAGTCAAAGAATTAATGCATAATGATGATTTTAAGGACATTGACATAGCCCTGACATCTGCCGGCGCAGGCATTTCAAAAGAGTTTGCCCCTGATATTACTAAGTTTGGTACGGTGATGATTGATAATTCCAGCGCTTTTCGTTACGATGACGATGTACCACTTATTGTCCCGGAGGTTAATGCCGAAGATTCTCGCAACAGGCCAAGGAATATAATTGCCAATCCTAATTGTTCAACCATCCAGATGGTAGTCGCACTGAAACCTGTTAATGACCTGTCACGGATAAAAAGAGTCAGGGTAGCTACCTATCAGGCTGCCAGTGGTGCCGGGGCACAGGGTATTGCAGAGTTGGAGCAGCAGGTTAAGGAGGTTGCTGAAGGCCGTGAGGCGACAGTAAACAAGTTTCAGTATCAGTTAGCTATGAATATCATCCCGCATATTGATGTTTTCCTGGATAATGATTATACCAAGGAGGAGATGAAGATGAACTGGGAAACAAAGAAGATAATGCATACTGATGCAGAGGTCAGTGCTACATGTGTTCGCATACCGGTTGCCAGGGCTCACTCTGAGGCTATTTGGGTTGAAACAGAAAGTCCCTTGTCGCTGGATAGCGTTAAAGCTGCATTCGCAAAAACGGAAGGTATCACGGTAATCGACAATCCTGCCGAAAAACAATACCCCATGCCTCTGTTTGTTGCAGGAAAAGATGATGTATATGTAGGAAGGATACGCAAGGATGTTACAGATCCCAATAGCATAACTTTCTGGTGTGTTGGTGACCAGATTAAAAAGGGAGCTGCCCTGAATGCAGTTCAGATTGCAGAATGGCTTATCAGGAACGGAGAAATTTAGGACAGGTCAGTAATTTGGTCCTCAATGTCATACAGATAATCGTTGTAAGGGAAACGTTGTGAGTGAATTGTTTTAACTTCCCGGTATAAGATATTTTTGAACTCCTCTATATTTTTGTTTTGGGTAGCAGAGATAAAGACTGCCGGATTGTTATTTTTTGCAAACCAGGATTTTTCCCAGTCGGCAAGAGTGAAATTCTCTTTTGTCCCGGGAGTCAGGTCGTCTTCATCTTTTTCAATATGAGAGTAAGCATCAATTTTGTTAAATACATAAATATTTGGCTTATCTCCGGAACCTATCTCATTTAGAGTATTATTAACGATCTGTATCTGTTCTTCAAATCCCGGATGTGAAATATCAACGATATGAACCAGAATGTCAGCCTCTCTTACTTCGTCAAGTGTGGATTTAAAAGATTCCACCAGGTGATGCGGCAGTTTTCTGATAAATCCTACTGTATCAGCCATCAGGAATGGAAGATTTTCGATCACTACTTTTCTTACCGTCGTGTCGAGAGTTGCAAACAACTTATTTTCAGCAAACACATCCGATTTGGCAAGTCTGTTTAAAATTGTTGATTTTCCAACATTGGTATAACCGACCAACGCCACTCTTACCAGTTTGCCCCTGTTTTTACGCTGGGTGGCTTTCTGCTTATCTATCTTTTTGAGATGCTTCTTGAGGAGTGCTATTTTGTCAAGTATTATCCTGCGGTCAGTCTCTATCTGTGTTTCACCCGGCCCCCTCATACCTATACCTCCGCGCTGCCGTTCAAGGTGCGTCCACAACCTGGTCAGCCGCGGGAGCATATACTGGTATTGTGCCAGTTGAACCTGCGTTTTTGCGTGGGCTGTTTTGGCACGACTGGCAAAAATATCCAGGATCAGGTTTGTGCGGTCCAGTACTTTGCATTCGAGTCTCTTTTCAATATTTCGTAACTGGATTGGACTTAGCTCGTCATCAAAAATTATAGTGTCAGCTTCCGACATTTTAATGTAAGCATCAATCTCTTCAAGTTTGCCCGGGCCTACAAATGTGGAAACATTAGGGTCATCAAGTTTCTGGGTAAACTTTTTCAATACTGTTGCCCCTGCTGTCTCCGCCAGGAACTCCAGTTCATCGAGATATTCGTTAACCTGTTTCTCATCCTGGTCCCTGTAAATCAATCCTACAATTACAGCTTTCTCTGTTTCAGGAGTTGTGTCAATCATATAGTAAATTTAGAGCATAAAAAACTCCTGACCCCGGAAGGGATCAGGAGCCTTATCATATAATTTTTTTTTATTGCAATACAAAATTAATAGGAACGGTGTATGATACCCTTACCGCTTTACCACGCTGTTTGCCTGGTTTCCATTTAGGCAGCATATTAACAACACGAAGTGCCTCTTTATCAAGTGACGGGTCTACACCTCTTGCTACTTTAGCATCGGAGATGCCACCATCGGCATCAACAACAAATGTTATATAAACCTTACCCTGAATACCGTTTTCCTGAGCAATTACAGGATACTTAATGGCATTTGCAATGAACTGGCGCAAAGCCATTTCACCTCCCGGGAATTCAGGCATATCCTCAACAATGAAGAATACTTTAGTCTCCTCCTCTTCCTCTTCTTCAACAACATCAGTTGTGACAACAGGGGCCACATCAATAAAGGTTTCTGCATCAGCTTCAGTATCTTCAATCTGAAGTTCATCGTCTATTTCAACATTGTCATCTACAATATTTAAAACCTCTACGACCTTTGGCGGAGGGGGAGGGGGTGGCGGAGTGTTTTGTTCTTCACGTGTTATGGGAATAATTTCTTCTTCTACTTCCTGCGTCTGAATCTGACCGAGTGATTCGGTCTTTTTTGGTGTGGTTTTCCACTCAAAAGCAAAAAGTATAAGTCCCAGTGCTAAGACTAATCCAAGAGCCAGGAATATATTCCTTTTATTTTCAAGGTCTGCTTTTGGTGTTTTCTTAAGTTCCATAGCGTTATTTTTTTAAATGTTTTTCCTAAAAATAGTGTTCAAATTTTGCCGGTTAAAGATAAAAAATAATTGTTATACTCAAATCAATTTTTTACTAATTTCATTTTTTGATCTTTTACCTGCCTAAAACATAGTACATAGATGGCACTTTAAATTTAAATATTTCTATAATAAATGCCGCAAAAACTTTACCAAAGTCGTTTTATTTACAGGAAAATATTTACAAAATCAGCAGCAGCAACCTGGTTTTTATTTTTTATTGTTCTTTTCCCGTTGTTCAAACCGGAGACAGCACATTCGCTGTAAACTGTGCAGTCGCCATTTTTATCGGGCGAATAACCTTTGCATACACGTAATACATCGGGTGAGATTTCATCGATTATGACAATTTTTCCGTCTCCATATTTTAATCTTCCCAATTCAAACTTACCATCTATTACATGAAGGCCTTTAGATGCAAACTCCTGTGTAACTATTCCGGCAATATTTTTGACCAGTTCGACGCTTGCGTTTATTTCCTCCCTGTTCATTGCTTCGGTTTCTTCCAAAGCTTCAAAAGTAATCAGGATATCATTATCTCCTTTTGTCCATGCCTCTACAACTTTGTGAATATTTTTACATGGCCTTACGAAAGGATATCTCCGCCAGAAACTGCCTGTGGCATTATTTCTCCAGGTGAACTCCAGGTTCATAAGTGGTTCTGCACCTGGCATATCGGCAGAAAATGCAGGCATCGATAAAGGATTGGCAGGTTCCACAATCATTTCGTTGTCTTTCACTGAATCAATATAATGCGAAGGGATGCCTTTCTCTTTAAGCAACTTAAAGAAATAGGTGGCAAACCTGCAGGCAATTGCCCCCTTGCCCGGTATCTCGCCGACAACAGTGTCGTATCCGGGGTCAAATACCGGTTTGCCGTTTTCGATATACCCGGTAGCTTCATCTTTGAAAACAAGGCGGTATTTTCCCTTATAAGGGCCTTCTGAAATATTGTATACATTTTTTGATTTTCCGCTGTAGATCAGGTTGTCTTCTGCCATAAGAATGTTTCTCCTTTTAAGTTATGGTTGAAAAATAAAATAATTATTACAACTGATACTGCCTGCTAATATCAGCAGAGTATCTGTTTCTCTATTTCTCAAAACTAATGAATTTGCAGGGAAATATAATCTCTGAAACAATATTAAATATACTATAAAAGTTGATTTGCCGGAATAAAATTCCACCGGCAGATCAGATTATGGATTTTAATTGTAATTTTATCTTAAAAACCGAACAATATGAATAAAATAAATTTTAGCCGGAGGAGTTCTTTTCAAAGTATATTACTGTTAATTATAACAGGGGTTGCCCTCACCAGTTGTGAAAAATCGGGACAGACAATACCTGAAAGGCCAAATATTCTTTTCGCTTTTGCTGATGACTGGGGTAAGTATGCCGGTTGTTATGCAGAAGCTGAAGGGAGCCCCGGTTGGCAAAAACTTATAAAAACCCCAAATATTGACCGTGTTGCGAGAGAGGGAATTCTTTTTAATAATGCTTATGTAAATTCTCCTTCATGTACTCCCTGCCGGAGTTCAATTTTATCAGGCCAGTATTTTTA
>JAAYJR010000466.1 GCA_012522835.1 Bacteroidales bacterium | reverse complement strand
TTCAGTAAAGAGTTTAAAGGGAAAATATGGCTTGAAATTTTTATACTTCCAGGATTTAATGATTCTATCGAAGAACTTGACAAGTTGAAAGCGGCTATTCTAAAAATAAAACCTGATAAAATTCAGCTTAATACCCTTGACAGGCCCGGAACTGTTGAAGGATTAAAGGGTGCCTCATTTGATCAACTTCAGAATATAATAGATTACTGGAAGTTCGAAAATGCAGAAATCATTGCTAAAGCTCCCGAAAGAAAAACACTTAAATCGTACCGGAAAGATATTGAGGATGCAATAATGGGTACAATTGCACGCAGGCCTTGCACTGCAGATGACCTGGCGCAGATAATGGGAACTCACATAAATGAAATTAACAAATATCTTGACACTTTGGAGAGGGAGAAAAAGATTCAGCACAAAAGAGAGGAAAGAGGAATATTTTTTTATCCGGTAAAATAATTTTTTTCACTGGTTTGCAAATTCCTCCCAGTGCCTGCCATCGGTAAGCCATGGAAGGTTAAACCTTGCGATTTTAGCTCCTGATTCGCTTTCGTACAACAGGTAGATAATGCCTTCAGAAGGAGTCCCCTGTCTGCCTGCTGCCAGTGAGGAGTATGCAAAACTGCCCTCTTCGGCCAACTTTTTTACAGGCCAGGACTTGCCTCCGTCAAAACTCGCCCAGACAGTGCCGTGAGTCCTGCCCTCAGGAGATTCTATATTACTGAAAATAAGAATGTCATGACCGCCGACAGGTAGCCTTACCAATCCTCCCATTAGTCCGTAATCCCTGTTTTGATCACCGTCGGGCAACTCTTCACAAACATATAGATCTGACCATGTCTGTCCACCGTCAATACTTTTAGCAATATACCTTTTTCTGGGATTCAATCCATCCGTTGATTTATGTCTGCGTGAATTATAGTAAATTGTCCCATCTTCAAGTTCTGCCATAGCAGCCTCTCCTGTTCCTTTGGCCGGAAATGGTTCACTGGCTTGCCAGGTTTTTCCGCCATCATCGCTATAAATCGCATTTGTGTAGTGATCATCCCAATAAGCTTTGTCATTTCCTCCTGAATAGTAGCGTGTTGGCCGGATCAAACGACCTTTATATTTACTATTTAGCAGGGTTATACCTTTTTCATTCATATGCATGGAGGGTATGTGTCCCAGGCTGTTAGGATTTATTGTAACATTTTCATGCAGCCATGTTTTACCATTATCTTTACTTCTGTATACTTTTAGTGGCGCTATTGGATGGGTATCTTCAACAAATACAATAATATCGCCTGTATTTTCATCAACAGTAGTTCCCCCTCCCTGAAAACCGGGATTGGCAATGGTTATTGACGGCTCCCAGGTTTTGCCACCGTCTACACTCCTGCGGACCCTGTAGTTCTCACGTCCCCAACTGGCTATAACTGTTCCGTCAGTTGCAACCACGACATTTGGAAATCTTTCATCAAAAAATATTTCCTGAACTTCAAAAAATGGTTTTCCATCATCCCAGAATGGGTTTATCTCCTCACTACTGCAGGAAGTAAGCAAAATTGCAGTTATTAAAAGATTTAATAAAACAGATTGTGCTTTCATGTGTTTAAACTTTTACTCAGGTGTAACTTTTGTTTAAAAAATTATGTTCGTTTCATCAATTTTGTCTTATTAAAAAATTACCCCCGTGTTTTTAATCTCTTCAATAAATTTATCATACATGGTTTTGTCAGGATTTTTAAGAGGGAGCCTGACAGGCCCGCATTCTATACCAACCGATTTCATAAGAGCTTTGCCTGATACAATAGCACCTCCGTATTTCACAAGGATATTTATTACCTTTATTGACATAGCCTGATAATTTCTGGCGCCATCAATGTCTCCTTTCTCAAAGCAATTAATAAGTTTATAGTAAAGCTGCGCCATAAAATTATAAGTACTGCCAACTGCACCCTTTACACCGAACGACAATCCGGCAAGTAACAATTCGTCATATCCGTGCAGGATATTCCATTTCCCGTCATCAAGCCGGATGCACTCAAGCATATCCATAAAATCATTATCAGTAAATTTTACTCCGGCCAGGTTTGGTATCTTTTTGGCTGCCTGACTGAGAAATTCAGTCATGGGAAGTTTTATTCCGGATATAGACGGAATATGATAATAATAGAAAGGAATATCAGGTGCTGCTGAGGCTATCTCTGAGCAGAAACCCACCAGCTCCTCTGTTCGGGAAGGCCGCAAAAACAGAGGCCCCATGGTCCCGGTGGCAAATGCACCTTTATCCTGAGCGTGGGCGGCCAGCTCACATGACTGCTTATAAGATGTAGTACCGACATGAACAATTACCCTGAAATAAGAGGTTTGTTCTTCTATCCAGGCCTCTGCCACTTCTTTACGCTCATCAAGTGTCATCAGCATTCCTTCACCAGTTGTTCCACAAACAAACACCCCACTGACCCCGTCATTTTTAAGTTTGCCGGCATAATTTTTTATCATTCCGGTATTTAGCGATCCATTCTCATACATAGGGGTAAAGGGAGCGGCAATAAGTCCGTTAATTTTATTAATATCCATAACCTGTTATTTTATGATAATGAATTTAGTATCGTATGACCAGGCAGAAAAATATCCAAGTGCACCGTTATTGAAATTTGATATCGGATTAGCAGGAGCCGGTGATCCGGGATTAAGATTTGCAACGTCCCTGAGGGTAGAAAAATACCGCCAGACCGGCTTATCAATTGCACACATTTCCAGATATGCCCTGTCGTGGGTATTAAACCTTTGTCCCCTGAGTTTCACCTGTACTATTTTTCCGTCTATTCCGCTATCATCAAAAACGATCAAATCATTGGAAGCTGACATGAGTTCACCATTTTTATACACATTTATCCTGTAATAATTTTCCTTCCCTGGCGGATCCTCAAAGAAAATATTTATCCTGTATCCTTCCTCATAGAACCTTGTCCGCTCAGACCTTTCATAGCCGGCTGAATCAATTCTGACAGGAGGATTCAGGAAGCTGACAGCTGAATATTCCGTTCCTTTGTAACTTACTGATAATTTATAATGACCGCCCGGCCTTGCATTAACCTGGTCATTAATGTAGAGGCCTTCTTCTTTTTCATCAACTTGAAACAGGTTACCTTCGTTATCCTCCAGATTTACAATTGCACCGCTTACTTTTCTAAGTTGTCCGTCTCCAAAATAACTACCGGTTTCGGAAAGAAGCACATTTACACTACTATCATTCATTGAAAGATTTCCTTCAATGACAATTGTGGGATTAGCATCATTAAGATCTACATCAATTATTTTCTCGCAACCGGTTACCAGCAGTGAAATAACCGGAAAAATAATTAAGAGACTTTTCATACTTATTTTAAAAAAACCTGTCATTTTTTCAAATTTACACATTTTTAAACAGACAGTGGCAACTCTTAAAATCTGAATCTGTAACTAACTGAAGGGATAGCCCTGAATAGTGAGACCTGCACAGCCTCCGCCATTCCCGGTGCATCTTCTTTCTCCCTGAAATCTATAAAATAGGCATTTTCACGGGCATAGGCATTATAGACAGAAAAATACCAGCTTGATTCAATCTTATCTGTCTTTTTAAGCTGCCATACAAGTCCGGCATCCAGACGGTGATAGTCCGGCATCCTGTAGCCATTACGTTCGGTATAATACCCAATTATCTTACCGTCAATTTCATATTTTCCACTTGGAAAAGTTACAGCATTACCTGTGTAATAGACCCAGGTTGCAGATAATTTTAACTTTTTGCTCAGGTCATACATAGCCACAACCGAAAGGTCGTGTGTCCTGTCATGCCTTGCGGGAAAAGGATTCCCGTTACTAATCTCATCGAATTGCCTCATAGTCCTTGACCACGTATAACTTATCCAGCCATTAACCCTTCCACTTTTTTTCTTCAGCATAAATTCTGCCCCGTAAGCCCAACCCATGCCAAAGACCAGTTCAGATTCCACTGTGGAGTTATATATCAGGTCAGCGCCGTTTTTGTAATCGATCTGATTTTTTAAATTTTTATAATAAACCTCTATTGCCGATTCATACTCATTGCTCCGGAAATTTTTAAAGTACCCCAGTGATACCTGGTCTGATACCTGGGGTTTCACATTATTACTACTGGGAAGCCACATATCAGTGGGTGTGGTTGTGGTAGTGTTGGTCAGCAGATGAAGATACTGGTACATCCTGTTATAGGAAGCTTTTAAGGAATTTTGCCTGTTAAACAGGTAATTGATTGCAAAACGCGGTTCCGCCCCTCCCTGGGTTTTATAAAACTCCCTTCTGTCAACCTCTGTTGTATTTACCAACTCTCCCAATTCATCAAATTCGTAAAACTCACCCGGTCCGATATTGCTAAAAAGTGAGTATCTGAGTCCGTAAGACAGCTTCAATCTGTCCGACAGATTATGGTTATTGGAGATGTATGCTACCCACTCTACCGCCCTCCGTTTTGCTATATCTTCGGGCAATACATAGCTGGTCATCTCATTAACCGTTATCTTACCCGGCAGGATTATATGAAAAATGACATTAGCACCAAAACGAATATTATTTTGTGAATTCATATAAAATGAAAAATCCTGCTTTACGTTTATGTCCTGGATCTGTGACCGGATATCAACATCAAGGTTTCGTCTCAGATCTATGTTGTATGAGTAGTTACTCATGATCAAAGAACTATTTGAAAATAACCTGCTGCTAAAGATATGGTTCCAGCGAAGAGTTCCGGTAAGGCTTCCCCAGTCGAATCCAAACTCATCTTTATATCCGAAATCGTCACGCCCGACATATCCAGAAAGATAGATCCGGTTGTTATTATTTATCTTATAATTTGTTTTCATATTCAGGTCATAGAAATAGAGGTTTGAATTGCGGACATCATCATCTTTCGAAAAGTTCAGGAAGAGGTCTGCATATGTTCTGCGGCCACTGATCATAAAGGAGCTTTTATCTTTCTGAATAGGCCCTTCGACGGTTATATTTGACGAAATAAGTCCAATATTTCCGGCTATCCCCAATTTTTTAAGGTTACCTTCTTTCATTTGAATATCCATTACCGAAGAGGCACGTCCTCCGTATTCGGCAGGAACTGCCCCTTTCAGGAGAGATGCATTTTTGATTGCGTCAGAGTTAAACACAGAAAAAAAACCAAGTAGATGAGAGGCACTGTAAACCGGGGCTTCGTCAATCAATATAAGGTTTTGATCTATTCCTCCTCCCCTCACATGAAATCCCGAATTACCCTCACCAGCAGCTTTAACACCGGGAGTCAGCTGAATTGTTTTCATCACATCCCGTTCGCCGAAAATGACCGGTATACTCTCAATCTGGCCGGGAGCCATTCTCACTGTTCCCATTTCAAGTGAACTTATATTTTTGTCAGCCCTTTCGCTGGTAACTTCAACTTTACCAAGTTCAAAAACAGCTCTTTCAAGTTCAATGTCAAGTATTATATTTTTATTAACTTCCAGTGGAATTGTAATGGTTTTATATCCTATAAACTGAAACCTTATTGAATACCTGCCCTCCGGAACAGTAATTGAATAAAATCCATAAGTATTAGTTATTCCTCCGGTATTGGAAATCTCCTCAACCACGATTGTAGCCCCGGTCAGATTTTCACCGCTGGTTGCATCTGAAATATTACCGCTCAGCACATATTGTGATTGTGCATTAGCATGAGTAACAGTTAAAAGTGATATTAAAAATATTAAAAACGTCTTTATCATCGTCATTTATTCGGGGTTCAAAAATAGCAATAAACTTGCTCGTTAATAAATTATTACTATTTTTGGTCACCTTTTTTCAGGCATAATTGCAGAAATGTTACTTTCAGGAAAACAGGATTCATTCCTGTGAAAGGCAACCATGCAGGTACGACTATTATAGTTATTTGACAATCAGTAATTTAAATATAATATAAATCACATGAAACGAGCATCCCGATTTTAATCGGGACAAAAAAGTATAGTTAAAAAGAATATGCGATAGTGAGGAACGCAGGGTTCTATGGGTTCTCAAATTTTTAATTTGCTTATTTTTAATAAATTATAAAATTTTTAACACATGAAAGTTTACAAGACTAAACAAATAAGAAACATTGCTTTAATTGGTAATGCCGGTAGTGGTAAAACCACCCTCGCAGAGTCCATACTGTTTGAGGGTGGAGAAATTAAAAGGAAAGGTGAAGTTACAGCAAAGAACACAGTTTCAGATCACAATTTTATAGAACAGGAATATGGCAACTCGGTGATTTCAACTCCTATGTATGTTGAATATAACGGACATAAAATCAATATAATTGATAATCCGGGAATGGATGATTTATGTGGCAGTGTTGTCTCATCATTAAATGTAACTGACCTTGCAGTTATGGTCATCAATGCAACCAACGGAGTTGAGTCAGGCACGGAAAGTGCTGCACGTCATGCCGATGCTGCTGATATCCCGATGATGTTTGTTTTTAATCAGCTGGACCATGATAATTCTAACTTTGACAAAGCTCTTGATCAGTGCAAAAACAGCTTTGGCAACAAAGTGACTGTAGTGCAATATCCTCTTGATGCAGGACCGGGCTACTCCACTATCATTGACGTTCTTAAAATGAAGATGTTAAAGTATAAAGCAGAAGGGGGACAACCTGAAATATCCGATATTCCGGCCGATGAAATGGAAAAGGCAGAATCGCTGAATAATGAGCTTATTGAGATGGCTGCAGAAAATGAAGAGGCATTGATGGAGCTCTATTTTGAAAAAGGTTCGCTTACTGAAGAGGAGATTTTTAAAGGGATAAAGCTGGGCATGCTTCAACGTGATCTTTATCCTGTATTATGTGTAGGGTCAAAAAAAGATATTGGAATCGGCCGTTTGCTTGAATTCATCATTAATAATGCACCTGCGCCGGACGAAAGGCCGATGCGTGCAATTACCACGGGAAAAGAGCTTAAGATGACAGAATCGGAACAACCATCCCTTTTTGTATATAAAACAGCTGTTGAGTCTCATGTAGGTGAGATAACTTACTTCAAAGTAATGTCCGGGAAAATAGTTGAAGGACTTGACTTTATAAATACCAAGTCAGATAATAAGGAGAGATTGTCACAGATTTATGTTTCAACCGGGAAAACAAGAACCAAGGTTGAAGAGTTAGTGGCAGGTGATTTTGGCTGTACAGTGAAGCTTAAAGACACAAAATACAACCAGACTCTTACTACTAAAGAGGCAGGCACCAAATATGAGTTAATTAAATTTCCGAATTCAAAACATACAATTGCAATAAAAGCAGTTAACGAATCGGATGATGAAAAAGTTGGTGAGGTACTGAATAAGATAAAATACGAAGATCCCACATATATTATTGAATATTCAAAAGAATTAAAGCAGTTATTAGTACATGGACAAGGTGAATATCATCTGAATATTCTTAAATGGTATTTCGACAATATATATAAGATTGATGTCAATTATATACAGCCTAAAATTCCCTATCGTGAGACTATCACCAGGCCGGCTCAGTCAGATTACCGCCACAAAAAGCAATCAGGCGGCGCAGGTCAGTTTGGCGAGGTACACATGATAATTGAACCGTACGAAGAAGGTTCAGAGCCCAGGGCTGCTTTTAAAATAGGTGATAAAGAGTATAAATTGTCAATCAGGGATGTACAGGAACACACCCTGTCATGGGGAGGCAAGCTGATATTTATAAACTCTATCGTTGGCGGTTCGATTGATGCACGGTTTCTCCCGGCTATCCTCAAAGGGATAATGGAAAAGATGGAAGAAGGACCTTTGACCGGTTCTTATGCCAGGGATATTCGCGTATATGTATATGATGGCAAAATGCACCCTGTCGACTCTAATGAGATATCCTTTAAACTGGCTGGAAGAAATGCCTTTAGTAAAGCATTTAAAAGCGCCAGCCCTAAAATTCTTGAACCTATTTATAATCTTGATGTTTGGGTACCTTCAGACAGAATGGGGGATGTAATGAGCGACCTTCAGGGACGCCGTGCTATGATAATGGGTATGGGTTCAGAAAAAGGACTGGAAAAGATCACTGCTAAAGTGCCTCAGAAAGAGATGTTCAGATATGCTACATCGCTGAGTTCCATCACAGGTGGAAGAGGTGTTTTCAGCATGTCTTACGACAGGTATGAAAAAGTTCCTGCAGAAATTCAGGATGAACTTCTGAAAGCTTACGAAGAAGAGCAGGACGAAGAATAGCTTTGAAGAAAATAGTGCAAAATAATCATAATCAATCCGTCGGCTGAAGCCGACGGCAAGGGATAAGGCTCCGATCATAGCAGCCAGTGGTTCAATGCCTTATCCTTTGCCGTTCACTTCAGAGAACGGATTTAAACAATCAAATCCCAGATACAGCAGCCAGTGGTTCAATGCCATATCCCTTGCCGTTCACTTCAGTGAACGGATTTAAACAATCAAATCCCAGATACAGCAGCCAGTGGTTCAATGCTATATCCCTTGCCGTTCACTTCAGTGAACGGATTTAAATAATCAAATCCCAGATACAGCAGCCAGTGGTTCAATGCCATATCCCTTGCCGTTCACTTCAGTGAACGGATTTAAAC
>JAAYJR010000053.1 GCA_012522835.1 Bacteroidales bacterium | reverse complement strand
GTATCAGAAGCTGTTTTTGAAAATTCTGAAAAGCTTGTTAATATAGCCGGTAGCATGGCTATTTACATGCTAACGGTAGCCTTTAGCCTTTTGGTACATGCATTTTTTACCCTGCCAATGATTTTGAGATTTATTGCAAGAGCCAATCCTTTAAGGCATCTCAGGAATATGTCAACACCATTAATAACAGCGTTCTCTACAGCATCATCAAATGCAGCTTTGCCGTTAACCATGGAGGCTGTAGAGCATAAAAGCGGTGTCTCCAACAAGATCACCAGTTTTACGCTTCCGCTGGGCGCAACGATAAATATGGACGGAACGGCCCTCTATGAATGTGTGGCTGTGCTGTTTATAGCCCAGGCATATGGTATTGAACTTTCTGTGGCACAACAAGCAGTTGTGGTTTTTACAGCTTTGCTTGCATCCATAGGTGCTGCCGGCATACCTATGGCCGGACTTGTTATGATGACTATAGTCCTAACAGCAGTTAACCTGCCCCTTGAAGGAGTTGGGCTTATAATTGCTGTTGATCTGATCCTGGATATGATGAGGACAACGGTAAACGTATGGAGCGACACATGTGGAGCAGTAACTATAGCCCGCTCTGAGGGAGAAATATTAAAGGTTTAATTCTGTACTTGCCCGGAATAATACCAGATAAGATATTATTATGAATTTCTCACATGTTTAACTTTAGAACTAATTGGACAAATTCTTCTATAAAATTAAGAGATACTTTTTACATTTAAAATTATTGTTTAACAATTATGTTGTTGACCCTCTAAAAGATAGCTTAATGGAAACTTATCTCATATAATCTGAAAATACCTGATATAGTATCCTTTCCCATTAATTATAAAGACTTCTTTCAGGTCAAGTGCCATCTTCACAGCTTCCACATAATAGAAATCCCCCGTGATGATATCAGGAGGTATGTCTTCAAGAGCAATCACCCTGAAAGGACAATTAATTTGTTTCACCCTGCCATATTGATTTACCACAAGAATGCTGGTTGTGCTCACAATCTTGAATAATTCCAGTATGTATTTTCGGTTGTGTTCGTTCATCTTGCATAGAAATGAAAATAATTTGAGGGCAGGATTAATACACCTGCCCTGTTAATTAATTTATAAACCATGACATCCTGCTATCGTGTTCCAAGGCCTGTAGCAGGGTTTCCGTGAAAGAATAAGCATTCACACTTCTTCCAAGGAATGAATCAATATAGCTGCTCTTATTGGCCCCTGTAAATAAGCCATACAGCCTCCATAGGTTGATATCACCACTGGCATCCCTGCAGAAACTACTGTCAGTGTAATAATCCCTGGCAACAGCGTTAAACTGGCTGTCATTGAATGTCAGGGCTGGTATTTCTTTTTTCTGGGCTGCTGGCAGGTATTGATAAAGCCTGGCTTTCCCTATTAGCTGTGCAAACTGGTGCTCTGTCAGGCAATACCTTCCAAACTCACGCATTGTATCCAGCTGCATTCTCATGTTGAAGTTCCCTACCAGGTCAAATACCTGTTTAACAAGTTCCTCCAGCCCTGACACTCGCATCTCCAGTATTATACCGTCTGTAGATACCAGGAGATTGGTGCACACCTTATTATTAAAGCCAATGAACACCTTGAATTTTTCTATACTCTTCTTTGAGAACAACGATTCATGGTTCAGGGCTCTTACCCCTCCAATTGTCATACTAAGCTCATTACCATGTATTGTGTCAGATATTGAAGGCACCTCAATGACGAACATCATTCTTTCGTAATAAAGGGTTTTCTCCCATTCCTCCAGTTCACTAACCTTCTTATTCAGTGCTGAAGGTATCCTGCCATTAATTTTATGGCTAACCCTAATGTCGGGTTCAAGAATGGTTTCATTTTTGAAGCACTGTTGCACCACAAAGTTCACTGAATCAATAAACTCAAAATGTGAAATGGTCTTTTCGTTATCCCTGAACACTGGTATGATGCATTCATTTTTTAAATGTGATAGTGTCACCTGTTCTGTATTTGCTTCAATAAAAGCTTTGGGTTTATCTGCCTTAGTCTGTGTAGTTTCAACTACCTCAGCTTCCACTACATCATCATCTGTCAAATGTGATTGCTTATTTTCTACTGGCTGGGATGATATAATTTGAGCAGGCCTCTCTAACGGGAGAACCATGCTCCTGTTAACGGGTCTCAGTTCCATT
>JAAYJR010000309.1 GCA_012522835.1 Bacteroidales bacterium | reverse complement strand
GGCGTGAAACACTCGAAGATGTGTGAATAATGTAAATTATAACATCAATTGTGTAATACTTTATGAATCAGTCAGCGTAACTTTGTCCGGATCTGGTTAATAAAGTTACAAATGCAGGCAAACGGAACTGAAAAATCTAAAATTCATATACTTGTTGACATCATTGAGTATGTAATAAATTCAGTGGTGAGCAAAACCATTATGCAAAAAACTACCGGCATAATCCTATTCCCGGCAATTACTTCATCACGTTTAAATATTCGAATCAGATACTGACCTGCGGGTAAATCAGATATGTCAGTCTCTGTGGTTAAACGGTAATTGACAATTTGCTTAACAACAACAGGTGTATTATAACAATATATTTTATAAGCTTCATCATTAATTATATCAGGTGACCCGGTCTGATTTAAAAATTCCTTCTGCTAAAATTAGTAAAAAAAAGAGTTTAACTCAATACTTGAAAATTTGCAGGACAGAATGTGTAAAAAACTCCCCAAAAAACATTCAGAAAACTTACCAAAAATTACATTCTTTAAATATTTCCGAAAAGTTTGCATCATTTTTATAAAATTGATGCATCAATTGCATCTTTTTGTTATTCAATTATAGTTTTTCATCCGAAATTTATATCGGGTTATCAAATGATTCATCTGAAATTTTTGTAAAAGTCGGGAAATAAAATTTTTTGTTTTTGCCTAAAAACTGGCTGCGACAATTCAATAGGATTTTCAGGTGCAACTTAAAAGGACAATGAAAAGTATTATTGAAACTTCCTCAAAAAAATGGCATGTTGTCTACACTCGCTCACGAGCTGAGAAGAAAGTGTATTCTGACCTTAAAGCATATGATATTGAATGCTTTCTGCCATTAAAAAAACAACTGCGGCATTTTAAAAACCGAAAAAAATGGGTTGAAATTACCCTGATATCCGGTTATTGCTTCGTGAACATAACACGTAAAGATTATGACAGGGTATTACAGGTAAACAATGTGGTATCATATGTGGCTTTCGAAAGAAAAGCCGCTATTGTGCCGGATAAGCAGATTGACTATTTAAAACAAATGTTGCGGCAGTCAGACTTTGATGTTGAAGTAACAAACAACAACTTTTCACCAGGGAAAAAAGTAATGGTCGTTGAAGGGCCCCTGATGGGATTAAGTGGCGAGCTGATGGAAGAACGGGGGAAGAAAAGGTTTCTGCTTCGCATTGCAGCGATCAATACTGTTTGTTCGGTAGTTGTACCTTCAGAAATTCTGACAGCGCTTCCGTCTGACAATTAAATTAACTGTAGATCATTGATAACCATTGCATTTTGCAAAAGATATTAGAATTGTTTTCATAGCCTGATCTTTTTATAAGACAATTATACTCAGGTTTTAAGACAGCAAAACAGAGCAAAATAATTATTCAATTATTCATTTGCCAGCGCCTTCAGAAGGTATATTATGTACCTGAGAAGGCGGAGCTTTAAAAAGAAGTTATTGAACATTCCGTCCATTTCATCTCTGACAATCATCACAACATCCAACATAAATAACCATATAGTCTTAATTACTAAGGAGTTAATACATTCAATCCTAATACTTCTCCGATGCTAGATGTAATTATTTCATCCAAAACCCGTGTAAAATTATTGATTAAATTCTTCCTGATCAAGGGCAGTAAGGGTTATCTGCGCGGCCTTGAGAAAGAATTCAATGAGACATCCAATGCAGTGCGTGTAGAGTTAAACCGCCTGACAAAGGCAGGATTACTGAAATCCGGTTTTGAAGGAAAAAGAAAGATCTACCAGGCAAATCCGGATCACCCACTGTATAACGACATAACTCATCTGGTTCATACAACAGTGGGCATTGACCATCTTGCTGAACGGGTGGTCGGTAAAATAGGGAGCCTGGAAGAAGCATATGTCACCGGCAGCTTCGCCAGCGGAGTGGATTCCGACACAATTGAACTGGTGCTGATGGGGAGTGAACTGGATACCGGATACATAGACAGGCTGATAAAAGTTGCAGAAATGATCATCTGCCGCAAGATCATGTACCTGTCCCTCACACAGGATCAGATGGAACACTTTTTCAAAGACAGGCCGCACCTCCTTATCTGGAAGGCAGGGCAAAAAAATGACCCGGAGAACACCGTGAAAACCTGAATGCATATGCGAGTTCTCCCGAATTAAATCATGGCAGGCTAAATAATACATAATAAACAATCTTAATAATATGAAACGAGTCATCGGCCGGAGCTCACACAGGGCAATGTTTATAAATGATGAGTTCCATTTGTCACCATTGAAAAATATATACAAATGAATTTATATATACATTATTTTACAAACAGGTATTTGTCAAGGTGGTTAGTTTTGTTTTTCGATCTTATGACAATTCCTGCGGCTTACTTCCTGGCCTTCCTGCTACGGTTCAATTTCAATTATTCAGCCGCAATATCGTCAATGAGCCTTTACCATTTTGTAATTATTTTTCCGGTATTTCTTCTCTATTTCTGGAAATCAAAATCCTATACCGGCGTATTAAGACACAGTAATACCGAAGATATCAACCGGATTCTTGAGGTAATGTTCTATTCAGGTGTCTTTCTGGTGCTTATTATATTGGCATTTAGGATATTTAACTTTAAGTATTTACCAATATTACCCCTTTCTGTTATAATTATAATGAATTTGATAGTTTCTGCGGTTTTAATATTTTCGAGGCTAATGGCTAAAACTGTCTTTCAGCAAATTAAAAAAGACAGGCTTGTAACAAGAAAGATACTGATATTTGGAGCCGGGAAACTTGGACAGATGACACGAAACGCCTTGCTTCTTGACACTTCCGGAAATACAGAAGTGATTGGATTTGTAGATGATAATATTTCATTAAATGAAAGAAAAATATTTGACCTTCCAATTTACTCAGTCAACAAAGCATTCAATAAAATAGTCCCTGAACATAAAGTTACCGAACTTATCTTTGCAGTGGGAAAGTCAAGTATGACCCTCAAGAGAAAAAGGGAGATAACAGATAAATGTATAGATAGCCACCTGGTTGTTAAAGAGGTAATGCCTATTGAGAACTGGATAAACGGAGAACTTCAGGCACGTAATATCCGAAAAATTAATATCCTCGACCTGCTTGGCAGGGATGCCATTCAACTTAATCATGAAAAAATCGAAGCAGGCTTAAAAAATTCAGTTGTGTTGGTGACAGGGGCAGCAGGCTCTATCGGTTCTGAAATAGTGCGCCAGCTTATTGCATTTAATGTGAAACAGGTCATTTTGTTAGACAAAGCAGAATCAGACCTGTACAATCTTCAGGATGAAATCAAAACTAAAAATGCCAATATCGATTTTGATATTATTGTCGGGGATGTTACCAACAAAAATAAACTGAAGAAAATTTTTCTTAAATATACCCCGACCATGGTAATCAATGCCGCAGCATACAAACATGTACCCCTTATGGAAAAATTTCCCTGCGAGGCATTCAGGGTAAATGTGGGGGGTACTAAAAACCTTGCAGACCTGGCAGT
>JAAYJR010000025.1 GCA_012522835.1 Bacteroidales bacterium | reverse complement strand
GGCAACTGGAGATTTTGTTCCTGTATTAATCTCGAATTCTATTGTTTCAGGCTCCATTACCTCATTCCATTCACTTTCAGGCTCTGTGACCCGAACCGCAAATATATAATAATCTGAGGGGGTTTCACGAACCATGAGATCAACACGTTGCCCCCGGTCATGACAGTTGTGGGTAACAGTGTGAGAAGATGGTGGTCCTAGTATAATCGGAGTAAGAGCTGTTACCGTTTCCTTAAATTCACTCAATACGCTCATATTATCCATTTGTGTTGAGGAGAAAAACTCAAAATAATAGATGCTTTTCATATTATGGACAATAGCAGTCCACAATTGTGTTCTAAGATCCCCTGGAGTTGGGCCCGCATCCCAGTGCGTTTCATAATCGGAGTTTCTATTCCAGGAATCGACATTCTGTGTTTCGACAAAGGTTCCCGTAGGAATTAATCCATCCATATTCCAGTTAAAGTTATCCATCGCTTCAGCCCATAGATCAACAACTCCTCTGTCTGAATAGGCTAATGACACATGCTCTTTATGTTCAATTGGATAAATATCGTAGGTAATGAAATCTGCTGTAAAAGCCTTTTTGCCACCAAACAAGGCTTCACTACCCATATAGCTATAACCGTCACTTCCTGCCAAAGGATTGTAATGCGAGAGGTAATTATAACCATAATATTGCTGACCAGATGGGTGATGAGGATCCAATTGATTTACCAGATAGGTCCAGGCAGCAATAACTGACGCTGGATTGCATCCATATCTTCCGCCAAGGTTTGGTTCATCATCCCAACACCAGCCTAAAATCCCATCCGACCCTTTGCTGGCTTCTACGTATTTAAGCAGCTGAGCAGGATTACTATTGCGCAGCTTATTTTCTGACCATCCTGTCGGGCCAATTGCTTTAATTCCATTTAGGTCTGCAAATTGTGCATAGTCATTCCATGCAGCATCATCCTTAACAGAATACCAGCCATAGGTATGTAAAGTATTTAATGTTGGTTTCCAGAGAGGCAAAAGATCCTTGTTTAGCATAAACGGACCTATTGGAAAGAATAATTCTTCACCCTTTAATATAAATGCATTATTTTCATTTATACCGACCTCAGGTGCCCCATCGTATGATTTTGAAAATTTTTCCCTTATAGTACTAACAGTCTCCTGACCATTTTTCAATTCAGCAATAACTACATAATCCCCAGCAGACAATTTTGCATTTTCTAGTAAAAATCGCTGCTTGCCATCTTCTGTAACTCCGGTAAACTGCTGTAGAATAATCCCCTTCGAAGATTCTAGTCGTAAGGAAACCTGATCCGGTGAATAACCTGAGGGTACTACAGCATAAAGATATTGTGCTGTTCTGCTATGAAATGGAGCATGCCGTAATTCAAACCCCTCCTTGGGTGCCTCACCGCTAACATTAATAGTAATTGAATCTTTATATAGCACCTCTTGCCGGACAGGTGGACTCTGACTCATATCAAATTTCGATACATTTAATTTAACCTCATAGGTGCCAGGCTTCATGAAATAATGGATAACAGAGAGCCCTGTATTAAATGTAGATTTTGTAGGCTCCCCTGCTTTCAATGTATAACCATCTCCGAAATCCCACTCCCATTGTACTGACGGATCATATTCCTTCTGGTAATATGCTCCGTCAAAATATACTTCCTCACCCACTTCAACATCAACACTGGGGGAAATATTGATTTTGGTATCCTGATCATCAGGGTCGGTGCCTGGATCGGTACCTGTGTCCGGGTCAATAAATTCGAAAGCCCCTACATCCCAGCCTCCATCCTTACCGCGACGGTTACCGGCCTTGTCGGCCTGGTACTCTGGATCCAGATTCTGGCCCTTGTCAATACATACAGAATCAGCTGTCAGACGATAGTCGCTCTGATCTGGTGGACACGTACCTTGCATATTGATGAAACTGAAGTCATCACTCTCAACAACAAGAGAATGCATGTCCTGACTAAACGTCTGCTGCCACTCATCCAACGATTGGAATCTACGGTAAGGGGTAACTTGCGAGGCAAATACATCTGCATTGATGAATATATTGTAATCCGAGTCCAAATGCTCCTTATCGCCCTCCAGTGGGAATCTCAATGTGAATCCTTTTTTGCAAAAAACATTGTTTTTAATGTATAGCATAGTCCCGGAAGGACCTTCACTTTCAGGTCTGCCCCAGCTTATCGCTCCATCTACGAAGGTATTGTTATACAAATGCACCTCTCCCCCGGAGCCTAGCCACATGTTGACTGTGGTCAGATGAACCGGATGAAAGACGTTGTTATAGATATAGATGCTATCATTTGGCCTCGGCTGGCTGATAAACAACATTGCCGTGCCACCCGACCCGGCTATTTCAGTTTCATCGTAAAAATCATTGCCATAGATACAAAGATTACTTATCGTTCCTTTATTCGGATTACGAATAATAATCCCATCCTGATGCGGATTACCTATTTCCTGCTCTGATCCGGGACGAACCTTTTCATCATCATAACGGGCTTCAACTATATTTATCATATCAACGAGCTTTAGTTCATCCGGGTCGCCGCCATCAGAAAGCCTGATATATACAGTGTTGAAGCCGAGAGCATCGTTATCGGCATACGCCCATTCCCCCGGTTTAAGTCTGCCTTCGGTCCCCATTGGAGCGTTCTGATAATCATACCAAAGCTCAT
>JAAYJR010000612.1 GCA_012522835.1 Bacteroidales bacterium | reverse complement strand
TGTGATACTGGCAGCTGACGGATCATTCAGAAGCCAGTCCTACAACGAAGCAAAAGAGGGTTATCAAAAGGCACTAACATTAAAGCCCGATGAGAGTTATCCTGCAAACCAGATCAAAAAGATTGATAATATTCTTAAACAAGAGCAGGATCGTATTTTAGCTGAGCAAAATGCAGCTGCTGACCTGGAAGAGAGAAAAAGAATTCTCGACCAGCAGAAGCAGGAAATTATGGAAGAGGCAGTAATGAGCGATGCCGGGTTAAATCAGCTGTATGACCAGTTTATTGCGTTGGCAGATGAATCTTTTGACGGAAAGCAATATAATATTTCCAGAGCGTGGTATTATAAGGCGTGGGACATAAAACCGGATGAGACCTATCCACCGCAGCGGATCAGTGAGATAAACAGGCTGGTAAACGGATTACTTTTAAATCAGCGTGACAGGGATTATCAGGGATTTATTGACCTTGCTGATTCTACTTTCCGTGAAAATCAGCTTGCCGTTGCCAGGGGTTGGTACAACAGGGCGTTATCTGTTAAATCTGACGAGAGTTATCCTAAAGAGCAGTTACAGGAAATCAGTGAGCTTATTGAGGAGAGGATGGCCGGCCGTTCGGGACAAATATTTGAAGAACATGTTGAAAAGGCGAAGAATGCTTTTGAAAACAGCAATTATAATGTTGCCCGGTTCTGGTATAAAAAAGCGTTGGAATTAAGGCCGGATGCTGAAAATGTAAAGCAACAACTTGAAGAAATTAAGAAGATAGTACAATAAGGGAAATTTAATCAATCTTAAAAATCCACATCTTTTGGGTGTGGATAATCCGATTTTAGCAAATTTTTTACTCCGCTATTTTAAATTCACCGGCAAAGGACAAGGCTATGTGCCATGGCATTTGATCATTTTATCTGTTTAAAATTTTGTAATTATTTGTAAATAAGTTAATTAAAAACTTAAGAATCCCGATTTTAATCGGGAGAACTGTTCGTTCCTCACTCTCGCAAAAATTTTAATCATTCTTTTTTGTGAATTTTAAATGATGAAAATTCATGTTCGTTTCATTGCCTTAAGTTGCCTTAACACCTCCTGTTGAATGCATTTAAGCAGCTGCACATTCAGGTGTTCTGAATATATCCTGATTATCTCAATTACCCGGGAATCCATTATCAATCCTCCCTGTGCTGCATCAAATAACTTACATTCACCGTTATTCTTCACTCTGTTCATAAGCAACTCAAAATCGTTTTGGCCAAGATATAGGGGAATAGTAATATACCCTTCATTTTTGTTAGGTTTATCTATATATATCCCTTCATCTGCCTGTTCCAGAAGAAAACACTTATTTACGGTAACCAAGGCTTCCGTTTCAAAGATTGTTTTTTTCAAAAAACAGACACCCAGTTTTTGAAAACATTGTTGTAACATTTTCAGATGGTCATAATCAGGGAAATTACGTATTCTGATAGCTGAATAACTCTGATTATGAAAAATTAAAACAGCGCTTGCTGCATTGACCTGGTTTTTAGAACATATATCTATATTTTGTGTAAACCGGAGCGACTCTTCAAGGGTATAATACCTTTCCGTTAGAAAAAACAGAGAATTGGGTTTCGGTTTCTCGGGCATCCATCCATAGTAACCTGCATAGGGCATGTTGGCTTCGGCAACACTGGTGTGTTCCAGTATGTTGGTTTTAATCCACATCAATGATTCCTTTTTAGTTATGGATCCGCATGCATGTAGTATATTTTTTGTTTCCATAGTATTGTAATTAATGAACAGAAGTTATCTTTTATTACAGAAATATACCAAAAAAGTTACGATTATTCAATTCATTTCCAGTTACTGGCCTTAATTTTATTAATTTTCTGATTACTTATCGATTGTGTTGAATTTTTGTGTTCAGGTAAATTGCATATTATAGAATAATTAATTTGAATTTTTATTAACTTGCCAACAAAAACTAATTAAACTGAAAACTTGCTCCAAAGAAAATCCAATATCGAAACATCACTATTGAAAGGCCTGAAGAATAGTAAACACGATTGTTTTAAAAAATTGTTTGACCTTTACAGTAAACCTTTATATAAATTTTCCATAGCTT
>JAAYJR010000237.1 GCA_012522835.1 Bacteroidales bacterium | reverse complement strand
TCTCACTCTCCGAAAAAATACGTTCCGGATAATATTTTTCCAGTAATCCTGCAGCTGCAACATAATGATTTATATAATTCAATCTGCCGATACCCCATCCGCCTTTTGCCTGAAATCCTGCTCTGAACTTTGTTTCATCAGTCCGGGAGGAATGGTCAAGGGTAACCTGATTAGAATCGGTAAGCAGGCCTTCAGAATCCTGACGGTAATAATTAAATTTAGCCACTCCGTCAACACTGACAATTGTATAATTCTTATTGTCATAATAATACCGGTTTAAATAACCTCCGGAAAGAATACCCCGGACACCTGCAACCTTATGGTCTGCTACATAATTATAAACTGATGTACTGTCTGCTATATTACCATTACCCCAAAAAGGACCTGCCTCAAGTTGATAATTCCACTCCTCTTGTTTTGATCTCAAAATATTCCAGTTGCGGTTACTCCACCTGAACTGAGCTGCACCTGTGGTCAATTCCTCAAAATCATAAGATGCAGCTGACCGGACCTCTTCCCTTTCCTTGTTTGAACTATAAGTAATTCCTGTATTAACTTCCTTTTTTTGGAAAATAAAAATTTCAGTACTGTCGGCTTTCCCGGCAGCTGAAGAAATTACCGGTAGAAGTATCATGAAAATTACCGGATGAATCAATTTTTCCGTAAATTTGAATTTAAACATTTATCTGACAATTTAATTACCCGGCAAAATAACGATTCTTTACTCAATCACAGGATTTTTTACATATAAAAGTTGTAATAAAGATACTACCTTAGATGATAACTATTTTGTGCTACAAAAAACCTTTGTTACTTTTACAGTATTAATTTTTTTATTTAAAGATATGTCTGTACAAAATGATATAAAAAAAATAACTACTCACCGCCTGTCGGAGATGAAACTCAGGGGTGAAAAAATAGCCATGTTAACCGCTTACGATTACAGCATGGCATGCCTTGTTGATGAAGCTGGTATAGATATCGTACTGGTTGGCGATTCAGCTTCAAATGTGATGGCCGGAAATGAAACTACCCTTCCGATCACATTAAATCAGATGATCTATCACGGAGCTTCGGTGGTCCGGGGTGTAAAACGTGCATTAGTTGTTGTTGACCTGCCATTCGGAACATACCAGGGCAATTCAAGAGGCGCCCTGGCATCAGCAATACGAATTATGAAAGAAACCGCTGCAGATGCTGTTAAGCTGGAAGGAGGGTCTGAAGTTATTGAATCAGTTCACAGGATCCTTTCAGCAGGAATTCCTGTCATGGGGCATCTCGGATTGATTCCCCAGTCAATACATAAATTTGGAACTTATACAGTCAGGGCCCAGGAAGAAAGTGAGGCAAAAAAGCTTGTAAGCGATGCCAAATTGCTGGAACAGGCCGGTTGCTTTTCAATAGTACTAGAAAAAATTCCCGCGAAACTGGGAAAACAGGTTGCTGATGAAGTAAAAATACCGGTTATTGGTATTGGTGCAGGCGCCGGTGTTGACGGACAGGTACTGGTTATTCACGACATGCTCGGTATAACACAGCAGTTCTCTCCGCGTTTCCTGAGAAGATACCATAATATTGCAGCAGAAATTAAAGGAGCTGTCGGCAACTATATCAACGACGTTAAATCACTCGATTTTCCTAATGAAAAAGAACAATACTAATTCTCTCTGACAAAAAGTGCAGATCATATACGAAGACAACCATATAATAGCTGTAAACAAGGCATGCGGAGAACTGGTGCAATCTGATATTACCAATGAAAGGACTCTTGTTGACGAGATGAAGGATTATCTGAAAAATAAATATAATAAACCAGGTAATGTTTTCATCGGACTACCGCACAGGCTTGACAGACCAACAAGTGGAATAGTCTTGCTGGCAAAAACAGGAAAAGCACTTGAGAGGTTAAATAAAATGTTCTCAAAACGCGGACAAATAAAAAAGACTTACTGGGCAGTGGTTAATAAAAGGCCTCCGAAGTACTCAGACACAATGGAGCATTACCTGAAAAAAAATAAAGAAAAAAATAAAAGTTTTGCTTATCCCAAACCTGTTCCGGGAGCTAAATATGCCCGGCTGACATATCGGCATGCAGCAAGTCTTAATAAATATTATCTCCTGGAAATAGATCTTTTTACCGGACGCCATCATCAGATAAGAGTACAATTGGGAACTCTTAACCTTAGGATCAAAGGAGATGTTAAGTATGGTTTTCCGCGGGCAAATGAAGATAAAGGCATACATCTCCATGCACGAAAGCTGGAATTCATTCATCCTGTGAAAAAAAATAATATTACAATAATTGCAGATCCACCGGATGACATTATATGGAACGAATTTATGAAACTGTTCAGAGCCAATAAATTCAGCCCAGTGAATCCGGTTTGAAGGCAAATGGCAATAAGTTGTCAACTCCGTCAAAAACCTGAATTTTATTTCTGCCTTCTAAAATTATCCTGACAGGCTGATTAAACCTTACTTCAGTCTCCATAAGTGCCTGTCTGCATGACCCGCATGGTTTTACCGGTTCATGGGTTATTCCCTGGCTGTTAGAAGCAGTTACAGCAATTGCCCTGACCGGAATATCCTTATAACAGGAGTTGGCATAAAAAAGAGCAACTCTCTCGGCACAAAGGCTTTCTGAAAAGGCGGCATTTTCCTGATTATTACCTGTAATAATTTCATTATTATCCAGCAGAACCGCTGCTCCGACATTAAATTTTGAGTATGGGGAGTATGAATTTAAAGCAGCCTCCCGGGAGGCCATTAACAATTTCTGTTCAGCTGCAGGCAAATCCCATATAGTTGAATATTCATATACAATAATCCTCTTCTCTATCGTACGCATATAAATAGTTTTTAATAAATGTACAATTTTATGCAATTAAATATTCGAATGAGTAGTTTAAATCACCAAATTGACTAATTCACGACAATATGTTAATAAATAATTCAGGATTATTAGAAACCTAGGTAAGAAGGGATTATTTTTATCACAAAAATCCTGAAAAAGAAAAAGCATGAAGCGCATCTTACTCTTTATTATATATTTTTCATTTGCCGGTTCAGTATTAGGCCAACAGAACCGACAGGATTATATCAATAAATATCAGATGCTGGCTATTGAGGAGATGGGGCGCAGTGGTATTCCTGCCAGCATAAAAATGGCGCAGGCCTGCCTTGAATCAGCATACGGACAAAGTGAACTGTCAAAAAAATCAAATAACCATTTTGGCATTAAATGTAAAAGTAACTGGAGAGGCCAAAAGGTATATTACGATGATGACCATAAAAATGAATGCTTCAGAAAATATAAATCGGTTGAAGATTCGTACATAGACCATAGTAACTTTTTAATGGCAAATTCCAGATATGCATTTCTGTTCACTCTGTCACCCGACGATTACAAGGGATGGGCAAAAGGGTTGAAACAGGCGGGGTACGCAACTGCCAGACATTATGATCAAAGCCTGATTCAAATAATTGAAGAGCATAAACTGTACCGGCTTGATCATAAAGAAACTTTTTCTCCAATGGCAGTTTATGAACAAAAGCAGATAAATAACCCGGGAATTTCAAACAGAGTAACAATAAATCCGTACAACTCACATAAAACCCTGACACTAAACAGTCTTGATGCTGTTGTTGCAAGAGAGGGCGATTCATATGAGATTATAGCCCAGGAACTTGGTATAAATGCATGGGAGTTGTACAGGTTCAATGACAGGCCTGAAGGTTACAGGCCCAGGCCTGATGAAGTGATATATATCCAGTCCAAGAAGAACAGGGCTGCAAAAACACACAGTACACACATGGTTAATGAAGGTGAAACTATGCATTTTATTTCACAACTTTATGGGATTAAACTAAAACCATTGTTAAGAAGAAACCGTATGTCTCCGGGACAGGAACCAAACCAGGGTGATATCATCTTTCTGAGGAAAAGAAAGCCTGCTAATTAAACAAATTTTGACATAATGCCGGCAAAGGTATTATACCGGATAGTAAAACTTCTGAAAGTAATTATTGTAATAATACTGTCTCTGATTACCTTATATCTGTTTTTTGGACTGATTTTATCATTATTGCCAGTAAATCCGGAAAAATTGGATTGTTTGCCGGAGAAAGAAATATATATAACATCAAACG
>JAAYJR010000488.1 GCA_012522835.1 Bacteroidales bacterium | reverse complement strand
GATTTAACCTGTTGTCCGGTAATTGCAATACATTTATAAATGCAAGGGCAAACCCGGACCAAGTCCGTATCAAGTCCGAACATTTCATGAAAGTTTAGCAATTAAAAATGTTAGAAAATGGGAAAAATTAGTCAGGGAATTTTAGGAGGTGTTTCCGGCAAGGTCGGAAATGTAGTTGGTGGAAGCTGGAAAGGCATTGATTATTTGAGAATATTGCCTGTAAGTGTAGCCAATCCTCGAACTCCGGCACAAATGGATCAGAGGTCAAAGATCCTCACAGTAATTAACTTTTTAGAGCCCATCAAGGATTTTATCCGTGTTGGCTTTAAAAACTATGCTGTAAAAATGACCCAGTTCAATAGTGCCATGTCGTATAACGTGAAAAATGCCATCACCGGTGAATATCCCGATTATACGATTGATTACACCAAAGCTCTGGTTAGCTGCGGAGGACTGGCTCCTGCCTTAAATGGCATTGTCAGCTCAACTGTAGCCGGTTTGGTTTCCTTTGAGTGGGATGATAACTCCGGCGACGGAAATGCTCAGTCAACAGACAAAGCGTTGCTGGTTGTTTACAATCCGGCAAAAAATGAAGCTGTTACTATTCTGGATGGAGCAAACCGTGTTACCGGTGTTCCGGAAGTTACCGTCCCGAATAACTATTCCGGTGATACCGTTCAGGCTTACATCGGTTTTATCAGTGAAGATGGAGCTTCAGTAGCAAACAGTAAATTTGTAGGGGCTGTTCAGGTAGCCAGCTAAGGATTGATTTCTTTTAATGAAACCGCTTTCTGTTGAGAGAGCGGTTTTTTTTGTGCTTTCTTTCAACAAAAGGTAACGTTTTTACCGGTATAAACGTTACTTTTTATATCTTTGCTTCTAAATATTAAAAGATGAAGGTAGCTGATAATGTAAGAAATAAGATAGAGAAGTTCCCGGAAGGATATGTTTTCGGATACGATGATTTCCAGGTCAAACCGGAAAAGGAAAGCGCTCTGAAAATTGCATTGTTCCGCTTAACAAAAGCCGGTATGATAGAACGTCTTTCAAAAGGCCGTTTCTATAAACCCAAAAAAGGAATTATTAAAAATCTCCGACCGGATGAATATGAGATTGTAAAAGATTTGTTGTTTGAAAATCGAAAGCCTGTCGGATACATAACCGGCTTGGGCATTTTTAATAAACTGGGATTAACAACACAATTGTCAAATATCATACAGATAGGTTCAAACTTCGATAAGAAGCAAATTCAGCGCGGAAAATTCAAGATTAAATTTGTCAGGCAGTGGAATACCATTACCAAAAACAATATGTACCTGTTACAGTTATTGGACAGTATTCGATTCATAAAAGATATACCCGATACAACTGTTGACCAATCATTTAAACGCCTTGCTTACCTGGTAAGCGAATTGGAAGAAGATAAAATAAAATCATTAACAGAATTGGCCCTGAATTATCCTGCATCCACGAGAGCACTAACAGGCGCAATCCTTGAAAATTTAGGTTACACAAATATGGCCAATCGCCTTTTAAAAAGTCTAAACCCAACAACCTGGTATAATATTGATATTTCGAATGAATTAATACCGGATAAACAAAAATGGAAGATTAAATGAATCTGCACAACGACATTGAAACTTTTAAAGCCGCAATACAAGAGACTTCCGATTATTTTAATATTCGGGATTACTTAATTGAAAAAGATTACTGGATTACATTTGTATTGAGCCAGTTAGCTAAAAGTACATTTGTAAAATCCGTAGTATTTAAAGGAGGTACATCATTATCAAAGGCATTTCGACTAATAGACCGGTTTTCAGAAGATGTGGATATTGCTGTAATGAGCCAGCCGGAATGGACAGGCAACAAAATGAAAACACTCATCAGAAATGTGGAGAAGAAAATAACCGCAAGTCTCATTGAAACTGAAACTCCCGGCATAACAAGTAAGGGTTCCCGGTTTAGAAAATCGGTTTATCGCTACCCTACTGTTCTTAAAAGTACAAAGGCTGAAGATATTTCAGATAAACTCATTGTTGAAATCAATTCATTTGCTAATCCTTACCCAAATCAGCAGGCCACTATTCTGAGCATGATTGGCGATTATTTTCAGATTATTAGTGCCTTAGATATTATTGAAAAATATAATCTTCAACAATTTGACCTAAACGTCCTCGACAAAAGACAAACATTATTGGAAAAGCTGGTTTCCCTGATTCGTTTTTCATTTGATAAAAATCCCGTTCAGGGAGTTGCCGGAAAAATCAGACATTTTTACGATTTACACTATTTAATGCAAGATGAGGACTGTCTTTCATTTGTAAACAGAAAGTCCTTCAAAACTGATTTTACAGCCTTGCTTGAGCATGATAAAGCCATATTTGATGATCCGGAAGGATGGAAGACAAAAAAATACCAGGACTCCCCTATCCTGAAAGATTTTGATAAATTATGGGAAAATTTGAAGCTTATTTATACTTCTGAACTGGAAAAGATGGCATTTAAGGAAATTCCCCATGGAAACAGCGCAAAAAATAGCTTCAAAGCACTGATTGACAAACTAAAAGAATCGTAATTTATTTTCTTATTTCTGCCTTTGATTGTTATTCAAAGTGTCAATTTTGTTGCCCATATGCTGCCCGATCGGCCTAAATATCTCAAAATCAGAAGTAATTATTTTCTGCATCGGGAAGTAACCGAAAAAGCCAAAATCTTCCTGTTTCCTTTAGAAAATTTAATTTATGATCAGAACGGGACACACCAGGCCGAATCCTTACATTTAGCTATAGAATACAATAGTCATTTTAAAATTACCCTTACCAGTTTGAATTAATAAGTTCCACTGTCTTATCAACCAGTACCTGTCCACCTTCCGAGCCAACCGAATTGCTCTGGACAATTGCAGAGTATCCTCCTCCGGCTTCGGCTTTGGCTGTGGGCAGATATGTTCCTCTACCGTTAGCCAACTGCACAACAAATGTCAATACTGCTTTACTTCTTGTTTTCATTCTAAGTCCATAATCAAGAAAAAGCTCAAAAGGGTTAGTTGCCATAGCAACATCACCAAGTCTCATAACATTGACTTTAACAGGGTAGTATGGATTTGCATCCTGGTTATTATACCTGTCGATAATTCCTCTGTGCCAGGATGCCCTGTCTGGTTGTTCCTGTGCAAGTTTCTCTGCCTGTTCATACTCCTCTCTGGTTACTTTTCTAACCGGCAGTGGCACCTCTTCGTATAAATGATTGAAGACTATTTCATTCTTAATATCATTCTGAACATAAGGAAAAACCTCATCCACTGCATTTGCTATGCGTCGACCAATCTCCTGTCTTCGTGTAATACCCTTTTTCTTAAGCATTTCCATTTCTGCTTCTTTTCTCCATTGCAGATGGGGTGAAATATCACCGGCTGCAGCTACCTGGGGAAGTATATAAACATCTTTTCCATACCTTTCATGCAGTTCAGCCCTTGCTTCATTCCAAAAATCGGCAGATAACTGTGACATACCCTCAGTTTCCTGAGTAGGACATGAAATATTCAAAATCATACCCGTAAGTTTTTTCTGTTCATCCCAGAAAAACAGCATTTCCACACCATGGTCTTCGTAACCTTCAATATGTGAAAAATCCTCCCGGTCTGTTTTACCATACATTACTGCAGTACCGGTTCCGAATCCGCTGGGTACAGGTTCGAAATAAACTGTACGCCGGTTATGTCCGACAACAGCTTGTCCGAGCCCCCAGCTCATTCCCCCGGGTTTCCTTGAATTCCAGGCTTCAGTGGCTGCATCTGATATCTGTTCTGCAGCAAACTTTACATATTCTTCGGGTTGAATAGCATCATCAGGAATATCATACCTCCCCGCATTAAGTACCGGTCCGGTATGAGTATGCGTAGCATTTAGCACCAGTTTGTTTGTATCAAATCCGGATAGTTTTTTCTTAAGTAATCCTGTTACTTCCTCCTGAAGTCCTCCTCTTATAACTACAAGATCACAGGAAACCATAATTGCAGTTTCCACACTCTGGTTACCATCCCTGGTTTCTATTGCCAGTGCAGTACAGGTGACAGGATCCATCATCTCCCTGCTGATCCTGGTATGAAACTGGCCGGCTAATGCAACCGGTTTATCCGGAGTGATACTTTTTGTCGACCAGCCAACATATAGTTTATGTGGATTGTTGTCATTTGCCTGAATGGGACTGCCACATAAAAATAATGAAAATATTCCCATTATAAATACAATAAAGCTCACTTCTCTTTTAATCATATTAGTCATCTTACTATTTTTAAAATTATTATTTGCCAGTTATTATTCAATTTATCAGGGTACATAACAGTATCAATTATCATCAACTCATATACCAGTCCATTATACAACAAATCTAATGATTTTCCCATTTTATAAGGCGTATCTTCAAAAAATTTTAAATTATCGATCATTTGATAATTACCGCACGGACTAACATCCGCGCCAACTACATTAGTAAGGTTTGAAAGTCATAATCACCTTATATAAGCCTTGAAAATAGAGGATTTGTTACAAATGTATACAAGGCATTTCCATTGTAAATTGCTTGTTATTTCTTTTTGTTCCTCAAAAACAAGGTACGAATTTGTCCTTTTTTTGTAAAATAATGACATTTATTTGTGGTAAAGTATAAAGCAAATAAAAAATTTGCTAAAATCGGACTAGCTTCTACAAAACGGTCATATTTAAATGAAAATTTCTATTTTTATGAGATGATAAATACCATGGGAGTAAAAGTAACATTAAGACGTAAACCAATTTCTGAACAAAGAGAAAATTTGTTCCTCGGTTTTTATCCGGTTATCTCTCACTCTAAAACCGGGAAAAATCAGATAAATAACTATTAATCTAAACTATATGGAGGATAAAAACCTGAACAGAAGAATATTCATTAAGACCTCAGCACTTGGTGCAACAGGAGCACTATTTTCAAAACAAATGATGGGGCATGAGACCGCCGGGTACATTGAAAAAAAGTCAAATCAGCGAAAAATTATAACGAGAAAGCTTGGTAAAACAGGTATGGAATTACCGGTTATCAGTTTCGGTTTATCCCTTGCCGACAATCCCAATCTCATTAAAGCAGCTATGAGTGCCGGAATTAAACACTTCGACACTGCACATGTTTATCAGAAAGGCAATAATGAAAAGATTCTGGGTGAAGTTTTGAAAAATTATCCCCGTACTTCATTTACTATTGCCACCAAAGTAAAACCGGAAGGGAAAGACGGGTTCTTAAAAAAACTGAATATCAGCCTGGAACGGTTAAAATTGGATTATGTTGATATTCTGTATTTGCATGATGTGTCTTCACGCGAAACTGTTCTCTCAGAATCCAACATCGATACCCTGCAGACCGCCAGGAAGCTGGGAAAAACAAAATTTATCGGTGTTTCTACCCATAGCAATGAACCTGAAGTGATTGAAGCAGCCATTGAAAGCAAGGTTTATGACGTGATCCTTACTGCCTATAACTTTAAACAGGATCATAAAGAGCTGCTGACAAAAAGAATAAAAGAGGCATCAAAAGCCGGCATAGGGATAGTCGGGATGAAATCCATGGCGGGTGGCAAACTGGGTAAAGATGCTGAAAAAATGCACTTTCAGGCTGCACTTAAATGGGTACTTAAAAATCCTCATGTCCATACCATTATCTCCGGGATTACAAATTTCACTGAACTTGAAGAGAATATGGCAATTATGGATAATCTCAAACTTACAAAAGAGGAAAAATCCTTACTCTCTTTTGCTTCTTTGCAGCAGGGATTATATTGTAATGGCTGTCAGGAATGTACAAGATCTTGCAAGAAAGGATTGCCGATACCCGGTATGATGCGGGCATTTATGTATGCCTATGGATATGG
>JAAYJR010000470.1 GCA_012522835.1 Bacteroidales bacterium | reverse complement strand
TTGTTAACTAAACGACATTGAATTATCAATTAAAAAAATAGGTAAATTTAAATAGCGGTTAGTATATTTATATTCCATTTTAATAAATAATATTATAACATATGAAGATTCCAGCAGAAGTAAAAATAAGTGATAACGGATTTGTGTTTAACTCTAAGACCGGAGATTCATTCAGTCTGAACCCTTCAGGACTGGAACTGATCAGAATGATATCTGAAGAAATGAGTTTAGAGGAGATAAAAGAGAAATTTATTGAAAAATATGATGTGGATGATCTTACCTTTGAAAAAGATTTTTATGAATTTTGCTCACTTTTAAAGCACTTTCAGATCACTTTACAAAGTGACTCCCTGGAATTTAATTAGACATATATGACAAAAAAACGCATTACGCTTGCAGTAACCGGCCTGAACAATACTGATAATCCGGGTCCCGGTGTACCCTTTATCAGGGGAGTTAAAGAATCAGAATTTTTTGATGTAAAGGTTATAGGCCTGGTGTATGAAAATCTGGAACCGGGTATTTATATGGATGGATTATGCGATCGCATTTTCCAGATACCTTACCCCTCTTCCGGTTCTGATGAATTGATAGAACGTATAGAACATATACATCAGGAAGAAAAAATTGATACCCTTGTTCCCAATTTTGATGCAGAGCTTTTTTCCTTTATGAAAAATGAAGACCGCCTGTTAAAGCAGGGTATCCATACCTTCCTGCCAACTTTAAACCAGTTCCGGGAAAGGGAGAAACACAGACTTCCTGATTTTGGAAAGAAATATGGAATCAAAGTACCGGCCAGTCTAAATCTGGGGAGCCTGGGACAAATAACCGAGATGGAGGAAAAATTTGAATATCCTGTTATGGTAAAAGGACAGTTTTATGATGCCTGGGAGGCAAATAATAAGGAACAAGTTAAACAATTCTTTCTTAAAATATCTGCAAAATGGGGATTGCCGGTAATTGCCCAGGAGTTCATTACAGGTACCGAAGTTAATGTTGTTGCCCTTGGTGATGGCAAAGGAAATACCGTAGCCGCTGTTCCTATGAGAAAACAGTATATTACAGATAAAGGGAAAGCCTGGGGTGGCATTACCCTGGCCGACGAAAAAATGATGGAACTTACCAGGTCGCTCATACAACATACCAAATGGAGAGGAGGAATGGAACTGGAGTTAATTAAAACCAGGTCAGGAGAATATTATCTTATAGAAATAAATCCACGAATTCCCGCATGGGTCTATCTGGCTGTAGGAGCAGGACAAAATATACCGGAAGCCCTGGTTAAACTGGCTCTTGGAATGGATGTTAAACCTATGACATCATATAAAATAGGAAAAATGTTCGTAAGATACTCCTATGATCTTATTGTAGACCTTGAAAAATTTGCAGCAATTTCAATGAATAAGGAGATTTAAAAATGGAAAAACTGAAATATGACAAGCCTGTTATCAGCAGGATAACAGCTGGTGTACCCAGCAAATTCGGATTACCCTCAAAGCAGAAAATCATCTCTGAAATTGACGGGATTCCGGTATCCCGGCTTATTGAAGAATATGGATCTCCCCTGTTTGTGTTTTCAGAAAAAACCATCAGAAACACAATTGCTGAAGCAAAACAGGCATTTGAGACAAGATACCCAAAAGTACAATTCGCCTGGTCTTATAAAACAAATTATCTTGATGCAATCTGCAATATTTTTCATGATGAAGGCGCCTGGGCAGAGGTTGTCTCCGGATTTGAATTTGAAAAAGCTCTTTCCCTGGGAGTGAACGGTTCACAAATTATATACAATGGCCCTGAAAAATCGGAAGAAGACCTTGAATTAGCCATTAACAATGATGCTTATATTCATATTGACCATTTCGATGAGCTCTATCTTTTAATGAAAATTACTAAAAAACTCAATAAAAAAGCACGGGTGGCTATCAGAGTAAACATGGATACCGGTATCTATCCTATGTGGGACCGTTTTGGATTCAATTATGAAAACGGGGAAGCATGGAATGCCATCAACCGCATAATGCTTGCCGGAAACCTTGAACTTACCGGATTGCATACACATATCGGAACATACATCATGGCACCCTCGGCTTATGCAATTGCTGCAACCAAAATGGCAAACCTTTTCGTGGCAACAAACCGCAAGTTCAACCATTGGATGAAATATATTGACCTGGGAGGAGGATTTGCTTCAAAAAATCCACTTAAAGGAGCCTATATGCCCGGTTCTGAAACTTGCCCGTCATTTGACGAATATGCAGAACATATCTCCAACGCAATTATATCATCAGAGATACCGCACGAAAACCTGCCTGCTCTTTTTCTGGAAACAGGAAGAGCCCTGATTGATGATGCCGGATATCTCTTAACTACTGTTCTGGCCAATAAAAGATCTTCAACTGGCAGGCGTTATTTGGTAATAGATGCGGGCGTTAACATTCTGTTCACCTCTTTCTGGTATAACCTGGGAATTTTTCCGAGCAAACCCGTTTCAGACTATATGGAGGAGACTACGATTTACGGCCCTCTCTGCATGAATATAGATGTTATAAGGGATGTCGTAAACTTTCCTCATGTTAAATCAGGAGACCAACTTGTTATTGAACGTATCGGGGCATACAATGTTACTCAATGGATGCAATTCATTACCTACAGGCCTAATGTTATACTGACAGATACTGAAGGCAATATTAAGATTATCAGAAAAAAGGAGAGTATGGAGACTTTCAAAAATTCTGAAAATAAAAATATATAATGATCCTGATCACCAATAAAGGAAAAGACATTTTATTCTCAATCCTGAACAGTTATTCTCAGGTTTTCTTTTCAACATCAAAAACACTTGCCCTTTTTTTGGTGGTCATCAGTTTCTTTGATTATGGAGCAGGTATCGGCGGACTTCTGGCAGTTATAGTCGCAAATTCATTTGCATGGGGATTGGGATTTAATAAATATTTGCTCAACTCCGGCATGTATGGATTCAACGCACTTCTGACAGGACTTGGAGTGGGTCTGTTTTACCAACCTTCTCCCGAGGTATATATCCTGATAGCAATTTCAGCGTTGACATGTTTTATTTTTACGGTGGTATTTCAGGGGGTTCTGGGAAAATACGGATTGCCTTACCTGAGTGTCCCTTTTTTAATAACGATATGGATTGTGGCACTCTCATCAAACAGCCTGTCAGCGCTGAACCTGAGCGAAAGAGGTATATTCTTTTATAATGAGCTGTATTCTCTGGGAGGAAATACTTTTATCAATTTTTACGAATTACTTGAGGCAAATATCAAATCCTCTTTCATACGGATCTATTTTCACTCCCTGGGGGCAATTTTCTTTCAGACAAATATTTTTGCAGGAATTATTATAGCGGCAGGTATATTAATTTATTCGAGAATTACCTTTGTACTTTCAATTTTAGGCTATACCACAGCATTCTTTTTTTACAAATTCGCAGGTATTGAGTTCGATTCCCTTGGATACACATTTATCGGTTTTAATTATATACTTACAGCGATTGCACTGGGCGGATATTACCTGGTTCCGGGCAGGGTCAGCATCGGATGGACCATATTATTGCTTCCTGCTGTAGTATTGATTACCATAAGTTCAAGGCAAATATTTATGCTTTTCAAAATTTCTCCCTATTCTCTTCCTTTTAATGTAATTGTATTAACATTTTTATATGCGTTGAAGCTCAGGGAACAAAGGCCGCGTAATTTAATAGAAACGCCTGTTCAAATGGGCAAGCCGGAAACTAACCTATACCTTTATTCCCGTAATATAAAACGTTTTCCTGCCGCATTTCCTGTATCCGCCATATTGCCTTTTTACGGAGAATGGACAGTCAGCCAGGCCCATAACGGGGAATATACCCATAAAGGGGCATGGCGTCATGCATGGGATTTTATTATTACTGATGCCAACAAAAACCAGTTCAAAAATTCCGGTGATTTACCGGAAGACTACTACTGTTTTGGAAAATCAGTGCTGGCACCTGCCGACGGTGAGATTGCCGGAGTCGTCGATAATATAAGGGATAATACAATAGGTGATGTGAATACAAAGGATAACTGGGGAAATACTGTGATAATAAAACATAACGATTATCTATTCTCAAAACTGAGTCATTTAAAATTCCAGTCTGTAAAAGTCAAACCCGGAAATAAAGTAAAAAAAGGCCAGATCATTGCACTCTGTGGTAACTCGGGTCGCTCACCATACCCTCACCTGCATTTTCAGTTTCAGTCAAAACCATATGTTGGCTCAGGTACCATTGATTATCCGCTTGGCCAGTTTTTGGTCAGGGGGAATAAAGGATACATACTCAAATCTTTTGACTACCCGGTTAAGGATGAAATTCTGGCAAATCCGCCTATTAACGAGGTTCTTGAAAAAGCGCTTCACTTTATACCTGGCCGCCGTATAAAGATATCGGTGGAAACAGAATCTTCAAAGATTAAATGGAAAAAAATGGCCGGAGTTTATCACTGGAATGTTGATACTGATATCTACAATAATACCTTTATCTCCTGTGAAGAACACAATGGGAGGGCGTATCTCTATAATAATGGAGATATGCACTATTTTACAAATTTCTCCGGGAAAAAATATTCACCTCTGTTCTGGTTTTTTATAATGCTTTATAAAGTCCCTCTTGGATTCCTTCCTAAAAGCCGGATCATTGATTCCCTGCCTGTAAACCATTTGTTTGGCGGCATCCTGAAAATATTGCAGGATTTCGCTGCTCCTTTTTATCTCTTCCTGAATGCGGATTATCAACTTACAATCATTGACGGAGGAGATATTATTTCTTCCGGTAATGTAAATATGCATACTCAGGTAACCAAAAAAATTGCCGGTAAAAAAATAAAATTGTGTGTTAGTAAGTTAAATATAAACCAACAGGGAGATTTTAATATTTCAATTGAAACTAAAGAGGCTAAGATTAGAATGATATGTCAAAACGAATTGGAATAATAATTGCCTTTGCAATTCTTGCAGTTAACCTGCAGGCTCAGGAGAAACTCTCTTACCCTGAGGTAGATAAAAGATCATATGAACTGTTTCTGGAGAAAAGATGGGATGAACTGATCCAGTTGTCGAAAGAGTCTGTCAGTCATGATATAAATTTTTTCTACCTGCAGGCCCGTACCGGAATTGCATTCTTTAATCTTAAAAAATACCGTACTGCAGCCGACTGGTTCCTGATGGCATGGGAGAGTGATCAATCGTTTGATTGGTTACAGGAATATCTCTATTACAGCCTTCTATGGGGAGGACGTACTGGTGAGGCAGGTAAAATCGCTAAGAATTTTTCCCCGTCATTGCAACAAAAACTAAAAGTCTCTGAGCAAAAAATTACACGACTTGCAATCGAAGGAGGCTACAGCTTTAATCCTGGTTTTAATTCACTTACCGACAAGCCACATGGACAACAGGCCGGGGTGGGTGACAACTATGGTGAGGCGTTTTATCTGAAAAATTATCATTTTGAAACAGTGGACATAAGTCATAAGTTATCTCCGGGATTTAATCTGAATCATAGCCTTACATACATCGGATTAAACAGGGAGGAACGAATCGATTGGGGAGAGACTGAAAACTTCTCAATTAAAATAAACCAGTTTCAGTATTTCATTAATCCCGATTTCGTGCTTGCCAAAAAATTTTACTTCTCCCCCTCTGCTGTAATAATCTGGGGAAATTCAGACCTCTACCTGGGAGGTTTAACTAACAATATGTCCAGATTCTTTTATAATGCACCTTACAATTTTTCTGATTTTATTTTTTCACTATCCGTATGGTCTCATTTTGGAAATTTATCGCCCGGGGGTGAGATTAATACAGCAAATATAAATAACGAATCTTTACTGCAACTTTCAGGTTGGGTGACACTATATCCTTTTTCAAACCTTAACTTCTATATCACTCCCCGGATTTACCTGAAAAATGATGAGTCCAACAACTTTGGATACAATGCTTTTGGCATTTCAGGCGGGTTACAACTTGGTCCGGCTCACTTATACGGACAGTACCTCAACGGAGAGATGAAAAATTTTATTGAGTCTGCCGGATACGTCGTATCAAACTTTCCGGGAGTTTCAAAACAGAAATTTTCAGGTAGTTTATACTTTCCAACCGGTAAACAATACCAGTTTGTATTCAGATATATTGCACAAGATATTACAGAAACATACCAGGTGTACACCAATTTGGTGAAAAGCAATTCAGTAAATTATAATTACATTAAACACACTTTAACAGCCGGCATATCATGGAATTTTTAAAAATAAAAGCACTACTCTTCCTGTCAGTGGTTATGTCAATACCTGTGTTGGCACAAATTGACCAGGCGAAACTCGAAAATGCATTTGCCAAAAGCTATGAACTGGAAAAAAACAAAGATTTTTCTTCAGCTTCAAACGAATTAAAGAAAGTTTATGAACAGTCATCCTATGAAATCAATTTGAGGCTGGGTTGGTTATATTACAATTCAGGAGGGTTTGATGAATCGATAAATTCTTATACCCGTGCACAACAGCTAAAACCTTATTCTGAAGAAGCCCGCTTCGGATTGATACTGCCAAAAGCTGCCCTGGGACATTGGGATGAAGTAATTGAACTGTACAGTCAGATTCTGGAGATCCATCCTAACAATACAATTGCAATGTACCGGCTTGGCCTGGTATATTACCAGCGAAAAAATTATGACAAAGCTCTTCCTCTATTCAGTAAAGTTGTTGATCTATATCCATTTGATTACGACGGACTTCTGATGCTTGCATGGACTTCATACTTTCTTGGTAATTTCAACCAGGCAAAAGTACTCTTTAACAAGGTAAAATTATTTAATCCGGGCGACGCCTCAGCAAATGAAGGATTACAATTAATGAAGTAATCCGATTTATAATTAATTATCCATTTGACTAAATTTAGTCTGTAGTATTATAATCAGGCCTGTAACTTCCGAATTGTTCAGCAATCTCATCAAGGATCTTATTAACTTCAATGGTGGTTTCTGCCCGGAGAAGTCTGATCTTTAAGTCTCTGAAATTCGGCAGTCCGGGGAAATATCTGGCAAAATGCCGGCGCATAATTAAAATACCTGTCCTTTCATTATCCTTCCATTCTGTATTCATTTGCAATTGTTCCCTGACATTTTCCACCACTTCTGACACTAAAGGGGAAAGGATGGCCTCACCTGTTTCCATAAAATGTTTTATCTCCCTGAAAATCCATGGACGGCCAATTGCTGCCCTGCCTATCATGAGACCGTCTACTCCGGTTTGTTCTAAAAATGATTTTGCTTTTTCACCACTGGTTATATCTCCATTCCCGATTATTGGGATGCTGATATCCGGATGATTTTTCACATTGCCTATCAGGCTCCAGTCGGCATCTCCCTTGTACAGCTGCTCGCGGGTCCTTCCATGTATGGCAATAGCTGCAATACCTGCATCCTGCAACCGCAAGGCAGCTTCCACAACAGGTTTGTCAGTTGCTGACCAGCCCAATCTGGTCTTTGCAGTTACAGGTATCTTTACAGCCTTTACTACTTCAGCAGCCATCTGTTGCATTTTGGGAAGATCCTTCATCATTGCTGCACCGGCGCCATGACGGATAATTTTTTTCATAGGACAGCCAAAATTCAAATCTATAAAATCAGGATTTACCTCTTCAGCAACCTTTGCAGCATTAACCATTGAATTAATGTCATGACCGTAAATCTGAACAGCCGCAGGCCTGTCAAAACCGAACAAAACCATTTTGTCTTTTGTCTTTTTTACATCCCTCACCAGGGCTTCGGAAGAGACAAATTCAGTGTACATAACATCTGCCCCATACTTTTTGCACATCCACCGGAATGATTTATAGGTGACATCCTCCATGGGAGCCAGAAATAGCGGAGTACCTTCCAGAATGAGATTGCCGATCTTCATACACTTGGATTTGATTAAAACCAAAGATGTTCAATTAAAATTTTGACACCTATGAAAATTAAAATAATTCCACCCAGAACCATTGCCTGTCTGCTGCGTTTTGCAGGGATATTTTTGCCAAATAACATCCCCAGCATTGATGCAATAAATGTTACTACTCCTATTATAGTTATCGGAAACAGAACGGGAGTATCCAGAAATCCGAAACTGAAGCCAACAACCAGCGCATCAATACTGGTGGCTACAGAAAGTCCTACAATCACCCTTTTCCTGAAAGGATCAAAATTATTTACTGAACTATCAGCCCTTAAACCCTCTATGATCATTTTAATACCAATCAGAAATAATAGGATGAATGCGATCCAGTGATCCACAGAACTGATAAGATTATTTAGAGTATGCCCAATCACCCATCCGATTGCAGGGAAAAGTGTCTGAAAAAATGCCAGCGAACCTGCGATCGGAACTGCCTGGGTGAATTTCATATCCTGCCTCATCAATCCGCACGAAACAGAAACCGCAAATGAATCAAAACTTAATCCTATACCTATAAGTAAAAATGTTATTAATTCTGTGATGCCCATAAATAATAAAAGATCAAAAATAGAAGATTTACAGACAAATTGATCATTGTGAAATCTCAATATGAAAAAAGATCATAACAGCCCGGTTCAATTACTGCAAATATTTCGAATATGTTACAATAAGACGAATGCCGGTATTGCTGCTGCTTCCCTTAAGAATAACCCTTTTTGCTTCATTGTTTTTAAAGGCCGTGGTCAGATAAAAACCTAAATTTTCTGTTTCGCCGTCAATGATCTGTTGAAGATGTTGTGTTATATTGAAACTATATGTGTAATTATCAGTGTTCAGCCTGCCTCCATAGAATGTCGGACTGAAAGAATAGTCCACCGGCAGAAATTCTCCGCCATCTTCATTTATATAAGTAAAAAGAAGCTGCGAGGGAGGGGGAAATTTCTCAAGGTCAGATGCAATAGTATCTATCTGAAAAACCAGTACTGCTTTATTAATTGCTGTATTTACCGAATCTTGCCACAATGAAAGGTTATCTATAAAAATTTTTGATTTTAATCCACCGGTTGTCTGTACATAAATCAGTGAATCACCAGGCCCTGTATCATTATTCAGATTAGGTTCAAATGGAGTTCCCGAATAATCATGACTGATTGAATTTACCCTTGCACTTAAATTAGTAATAACAAATGCATTATAGAGTGTATCAGGTTCTTCTTCGGCAATATTTTCATCATTATTATAATATACGAGTAGCGCTGATCCCTGGAATGAGCCTGCTGAAGATGCCTCAAGAGTTATTATTGTGCCTCCTTCCGGATCATCCTTTTCGGCTTCAATATATAATCCTTTAAAATACTCAAGGAAAACATCATTGTTTTTTGTCAGGGAAGAGTCGGCATATACCAGTTTCTCTCCCAGCGAAATATCAATCGGTACTTTTAATAACTGATAAAGTGTATCTCCTGAGGCAGAATCTTGTGCCACCTCCGGTATAAAACCGAGTTCACCAATTTTTGCAGGTGAAGCCATTGATTTCAAATCAACGTCCTGATAATACGGATAATCATATGAACCACCACTTGTGTTGGTTGTATCAATTATTAATGATTCGTTCAGTTCATAGATATTTATCCTTTGCATTGTGGTAGTATCACCATATAAAAAACGATAATATAAAAACAATCTGACAGAATCAACCACCGGATTTGTACCAAAATCGGGTTGATATTGTAATCTGAATTGCGATGCAAAATTAATTGTTGTCTTTCCAAACTGAGGATCATCAAAAATACCCAACAGGCTCCTGGATGCTTCATCTGTCCTTATGGAATCCTCAGTGAAAGTAAAGGATGATATACTCTCTTTTTCAACCAGGCTGCTTATTTTAACAAGATCATTGGTTGGCAGAAGATCCATTCCCAAATCATTAGGTTCATTACATGAATAAAATATTGTAAGTATTAAACCTATCCAAATAGCCGGCTTATATTTACTGATGAAATCTTTTTTCACGAATAGTTTTTTAAATAATTAGTATCCCGGAAAATTAAAATATTACGCAAACCTATAAAAAAACACCATTGATCCTGTTTAATTGTATGTTCAATTTATTTTTTTTACAATTAAATTTGATTTATTAACATAAATGGTTACCAAATTTTCTCGTAAAAATCATTATATGCTTCAATGTAGGTGTCTTTCGGTTGATAATCTAAAAATGATTTGCCGGAAGACCTTATATATTTTTCCAGATCAGGATTTATATCCTTTTCACCTTTAATAACAGCATCTGAATTATCTATTGCCATCTTGCTGACATTCAGGTAGGTGGGATTCTTAAGTAATTCAACATCTTCCGGTGACATATTATCAAGAAGTACCTTATTCTGAATTTTCGGATTCAATGATTTTTTAAAATCATCCTTGTAAACTGAGTATACCACTTTGGACTGTACAAACAGGGGATTATTGTAATAGTACTTTTTAATAAAGAGCGGAACCATGGCCGTCATCCAGCCGTGACAATGGATCAGATCCGGTGCCCATCTTAGCTTAATGACTGTTTCCAAAACACCTCTGGCAAAAAAAAGTGCTCTTTCATCATTGTCCTTAAACTCTTCACCCCTGGAATTGGCAATAATATTCTTGCGATGAAAGTAATCTTCATTATCGATAAAGTATACCTGCATCCGGGCAGTCTGAATAGAGGCTACCTTAATAATAAGCGGATGATCTGAATCATCTATAACCAGATTCATGCCAGACAGCCTTATTACTTCATGCAACTGATTTCTTCTTTCATTAACACTTCCGTAACGTGGCATAAATGTCCTAATCTCCCGGCCTTTTTCCTGAATAGCCTGAGGTAGATAACGAGCTATCTCCGACATCTCACTTTCCGGCAAATAAGGTGTGATTTCCTGAGAAATATAAAGAATCTTTTTCTTTTCCATTGACCTGTAAGCGCGGTTTTAAAACAATGTGCAAAGTTAATAAAAATATCCCTAATTTTAAATTTTATGTAACCTCTTTAGTTTCTTTAATGTATGAATTGGCTTAATTCAACAATAGATGCTTTAAATTTATTTACTTTGCACCCACTATTTTATGCAATATGCTTGTAAAAACTAAAGATAAACTCTGTAAAGAATTAAATAAAATCAGAGTAAAAGGGGAAACTGTTGGATTAGTTCCGACAATGGGTGCATTGCACCAGGGTCATTTATCCCTGGTAAAAAGAGCTGTTGCTGATAATAAAGTTGTTGTTGTCAGTATCTTTGTCAATCCTACACAGTTTAATGATAAATCAGACCTAAGCCGTTATCCGAGAAATCTAAATGCGGATCTGAAACTGCTTGAAGACAGCGGGTGTAGTATTGTTTTTGCTCCTGATACAAATGAAATTTATCCTGAACCCGATATCCGTACTTTTGACTTTGGTGATCTGGATAAGGTCATGGAGGGAAAACACAGAAAAGGCCACTTTAATGGTGTTGCTCAAATTGTGAGTATACTTTTTGAACTAATAAAACCTGATAGAGCCTATTTCGGATTAAAAGACTTTCAGCAACTGGTGATAATTAAAAAACTTGTAAAGATGCTGAACCTGCAGACAGAAATAGTTCCCTGTCCGATTATACGTGAACCGGACGGACTGGCAATGAGTTCAAGAAATGAACTTCTTTCAGATGAAGAACGTAAAAATGCCCCATTTATATATGAAATCCTGCAAGAGGCCAATAACCAAACCGGTAAAAAATCCGTAAAAGAATTGATTAACTGGGTTATTAATAAAATTAACAGTAACACTTACTTAACTGTTGATTACTTTGAAATAGTAAATGATAAAAATCTGCAACCGGTTACAAGCTGGGAGGATGATTGCAAAAAAGTTGCCTGCATCGCTGTGTTTTGCGGAAAAATCAGATTGATTGATAATTATTTTTTGAATTGAAAAATCCTGTTATGCAAATTGAAGTTTGTAAATCAAAAATTCATAAAGTTACCGTTACTGAGGCTAATTTACAGTATGTCGGAAGCATTACCATTGATGAAGACCTGATGGATGCTGCCAACCTGATTGAAAATGAAAAAGTCCAGGTGATTAATATTAACAATGGTGAACGTCTTGATACTTATATTATTAAAGGAGAAAGGGGATCCGGGACTATTTGTCTGAATGGCCCGGCAGCCAGAAAGGCATACGTGGGAGATGTAGTTATCATTATCTCATATGCCATAATGGATTTCAATGAAGCCAAAACTTTTAAGCCTGCTGTAATATTTCCTGATACAGAGACAAACAGGCTGGTATAGTATCAAAAGTGTAAAATTTCGGCCCTTATCCGGATCATTTCTGAATAAATCCTCATAAAGTGAAGGAATTATTACACTATTAATTAAAAATTTATAATTTTGCATCACTTTTTTCGAACCATGGGGTTTATAAATCAATATGATTTAGTATTTGAAGGACTGAAAGAAGGCTTTCACGAGTTCGAATACAATATAGAAGATAAGTTCTTTGATCATTTTGAACAGGATATGGTAAGTGTAGGCAGATTAAAAGTCAAAGTTTTACTTGAAAAACGAAGCACTTTTTTAAAACTCTCATTTACCATTAAAGGATGGGTTGAACTTACCTGCGACTGGTGTCTTGAGATATACAGGCAGCCGGTAGTTCATAAAGATGAGATTCTTGTTAAGTTCGGGGAAACTGAAATTAACGACGATGATGAAGTATTGTGGGTATTGCCCGGAGATTACAAACTTAACCTGGCTCAGTTACTCTTTGAGTTCATAATTGTGAGCATTCCTTTAAAACATATACACCCTGTGGGTAAAAACGGGAAATCCGGCTGTAACAATGATATGATTGAAAAACTTAAACAATACAGTACAGATGGCCGGACAAATACAGAAACCGATCCCCGCTGGGAAGCTTTAAAAAAAATTAAAAATTAAAATTATAATATCATGGCACATCCTAAGAGCAGAATTTCAAAATCAAGAAGGGATAAAAGACGCACTCATTATAAAGCGGAACTCCCAACACTTGCCACTTGTTCCAACTGCGGGGCTACAGTTAAATATCATCATATCTGCCCTGAATGCGGATACTACAGAGGCAAGCAGGTAATTGAAAAAGAAATCGCAGTGTAAACCAGGTTAATCCTGGTTTTTTTTTGTTTAAAAAAATCTCTTCCTGAAAATTGCATAAACTTTGATTTATGAATGAAAAATTCGTATTTTCAACAATTAAATAACGGTTTCACGGTTATAATCATAAGAAAAAATTAAAATTAAACTATTCATGGCAAAGCAATTAACAAAACCTTCAGGAGAAACCCAGGGTCAAACTATAAATATCATTAGTGAAACTACATCAATAAAAGGAGATATTATCGCCCAGGGAGATGTGAGAATAGATGGTGAACTGACAGGTACTATTAATGCCAGCGGGCGACTTGTTATAGGGCCGAATGGCAGACTTGAAGGTGAAGTTAAATGTAATAACATCGAAGTAGCGGGATATATCAAAGGTAAAATAAATGTAGCTGAACTCCTTACAATGAAAGCTTCAGCAAGAATATACGGAGAAATTATTGCCGGCAAACTATCCGTTGAACCGGGATCACTCTTTACAGGCACCTGTTCAATGGGAAGTTCTGATAACAAAAATGAAAAACCAAAAGCAGAAGAACAAAAAAAAGTTTGACGAATTTATACGTTACTCAAACCTGGGTATTGAAATGATGGTCATTATCGCGGCCGGAACCTTTTTAGGATATAAAATAGACCAGTGGATGAGCAACGAATTTAAAGGATTTACCCTGGTATTCCTTATACTTTCGGTAATCGGATCAATTTTTTATGCAACCCGCAACCTTCTGAAAAAATGAACAGGCATTTTAAGCATTTTATTAAAAAAATTTTAATCGCAATTATCTTGATGTGTTTGGCCGCCTGGGCCGTATTTACTTTTTTTACACCTGGAAAATATCTTCCTGTTTTACCCTGGATGCTGGCATTCTTCACCTTAATAACCATTGTCACACATGCCTGGCAAACCAACCGGGCAAGGAATGACATGGCCCGGTTTAGCCGCACCAGTATGATCGTCTCTTTGATCCGGCTGGCCTGCTACTCCCTGTTTGCAATTATCTACCTTGCGCATGATTCTGAAAATGCTGCTGTATTTGTGGTCTGTTTAGTGATTATCTATGTAACTTTTACAACTTTGGAAGTAGCTGATCTTTCGGTTTTAATTAAAAAACGACAAAATCATAAAAGTGAATAATCCTCTTTTCCTTACCTTATTCCGGAATTAACAAAAAATTTATGATCGAATTAAATTTCTAATAAATATAACCACTTAGAAAAATCTGTTAATTTTGTGATGCTTTTAAAATTGAGATAATTATGCCGATTGTGTTCAAAAAGTTGTTTCTGTTTTTACTGATGGCTCTGTTTGCCTTTCCATCAGCAGCTCTTACTGAAAGCAGTATTGAAGAGGGACAACACGAAAATGAAAAATTCAATGCCGGAAAGTATATTATTGAACATGTTATTGATTCATACGACTGGCATATTGCCTCATTTGGGGGGGAACACATAAGTGTTCCCCTGCCAGTTATTCTGTACAGTAAAAATCCCGAACTCCATAATGGACAAAAATTCCACTTTTTCATGTCCTCAAAATTCAATCACGGGCATGACAGTTATAATGGATTTAAAATTTCGCACAGTAAAAAGCACAATGGAAAAATTGTGGAATTGGATCAAAACGGAAATGAGGCAGGGAGGCCAATTGATTTTTCCCTGACAAAAACAATAGCAGGCGCAATAGTTGCAGCTATTCTATTAATCGTATTTTTAATATTAGCAGCAAAAAAGGCCAGAATTAATGCAGGAAAGGCTCCCTCTGGAATTCAAAATTTGGTAGAACCGGTTATAATTTTTGTCAGGGATCAGATAGCAATACCGTCAATTGGTGAAGATAAATATAAAAAATTTATGCCACCCCTTCTGACCCTGTTCTTTTTTATTCTGTTGAATAACCTGCTGGGGCTCATCCCGGTTTTCCCATTTGGGGCTAATGTTACCGGGAATATTGCAGTTACTATGGTATTCGCCCTTTTCACATTTTTTGTTACCAACATAAGAGGCAACAGGCATTACTGGAAAGAAATTGTCAATCCGGATGTTCCAATATTGTTAAAGCTTCCTGTACCATTAATGCCGTTTTTGGAAATCATTGGCATGCTAACCAAGCCTTTTGTATTGATGGTCAGGTTATTTGCCAATATGCTGGCAGGCCATCTCATTATTGCTGTATTTATTAGTTTAATTTTTATTTTTGGCAGTATCATGGGACCGGCGGCCGGTTTCGGTGTCAGTCCGGTTGCAGTAGCATTTTCAGTTTTTATAATGTTGCTGGATGTACTTGTATCTTTTATTCAGGCATATGTTTTTACCCTGCTGTCGGCAATCTATTTTGGAATGGCCTCGGCAGAGAACCATTAATATTCATTATTTAAATTAATTGCTATGTTATCAGCTATTTTAAGTGTATTGTTACAGGCAACCGATGCGGTAAGCCCTATAAGCCAGGTGGGAGCCGCTTTAGGCGCTGCGCTGACAGCTTTCGGAGCTGCAGTAGGTATCAGCCGTATAGGTGTTAGTGCAATGGAGGCAATTGCCAGGCAACCTGAAGCCAGCGGGGATATCCGCTCAAATATGATTGTTGCTGCTGCCCTGATTGAGGGAGTATCTTTTTTTGCAGTTATAACCTGTGCACTTGTTTTGTTCCTGTAACAAACTTATTGAAAAGGACCCGGGGATTGCCCGGGTCCCTTCATACTGTATTAATGAATTATAACCTATTAAAAAATTAATAACTTTTAAACTGGTTACATTATGGAATTGGTTACACCGAATGCAGGTACGATATTCTGGATGGTAATAGTTTTCGGATTGGTAGTCTTTATCCTTCGAAAATTTGCATGGAAGCCCATTCTGTCTGCATTGAATGAGAGAGAAAAATATATAGAAAACGCATTAACTGCAGCATCAGAAGCACAACGCGAAGTGAATGAACTGAAGGCCGGAAATAAAAAAATAGTTGAGGAAGGACTCAGACAAAAGGAGGCAATCCTGAATGAAACCCTAAATTTAAAGGATAAAATTATTGCTGAAGCAAAAGAAAAAGCCTCTGTTGAAACTCAGAGAAGTATCGAAAGTGCAAGAATACAGATAGAAAACGAAAAAACAAAAGCGGTTAAGGATATGAAACTGCAGGTAACGGAGATCTCCCTTATGATAGCTGAGAAAATTATTAAACAGAAAATGGGAAAAGATAAGGAACAGCAGGAATTGATCAATAAGTTAATCGACGAAATTAAACTCAACTGACAAAATGGATGAGAGTTCTATTTCAGTAAGATATGCAAGGGCACTTTTTGAATTGTCTGAGGAGGAAAAAAACCTTTCTGCACTCAAAAACGATACAGAGCTGATTGCAAATGTATGTAACAGCTCGCCTGAATTTATGCAACTGCTTAAAAATCCTGTTGTTAAAGCCTCGCAAAAAATACATATTGTCTTATTAATATTTAAAGAAAAAATTGATGACTTAACCCTCGACTTTCTCAAATTGGTTATACAAAATAAAAGGGAAATCTTCATCCCTTCAATATGCCGGAATATTCTGTCTTTAATAAAAGAGGCCAAAGGTATAAAAACTGTTATTTTAACAACCGCAACAGGGATTGATGAAAAATCTCTTGACAACATCACCAAAATACTTGAAGAGGAGTTGGGAAGTACAGTTGAAATTTCAGGCAAAATAAATCCCCGGATCCTCGGAGGTATGATCCTGCGCATTGATGACAAACAATATGATGCAAGTATAGCCGCCCGGTTAAGCAAAATAAAAAAAGAGTTGCTGTCACATTAATTAATTACAAAAAAGCAAAATTTAAAGAAGATGATAAATATTAATCCTGCTGAAATTTCAGAAATTTTAAAGCAACAGCTTAAAAATTTTAAGTCAGAAGCCGAACTGGAAGAGGTGGGAACTGTATTACAGGTAGGAGACGGGATTGCACGTATTTACGGTCTTTCAGATGTTGAATCAAATGAAATGATAGAATTTGAAAGCGGCATAAAAGGTATTGTTCTAAACCTCGAACAAGATAATGTTGGCGCTGTTCTATTAGGACCTTCCGAACAGGTCGGGGAGGGCGATACAGTTAAAAGAATGAGACGCATTGCTTCAATAATGGCAGGAGAACCCCTGTTGGGCAGGGTTATAAATACTATTGGAGAACCAATCGACGGAAAAGGGTCGATTCAGGGAGACATGATAGAGTTACCCCTTGAAAGAAAAGCCCCGGGAGTAATTTATCGTCAGCCTGTAAAACAGCCACTCCAAACCGGATTAAAAGCTATTGATGCTATGATCCCGGTGGGAAGGGGACAAAGGGAACTTATAATCGGCGACAGACAGACAGGTAAAACAGCTGTAGCTATCGATACTATTATTAACCAGCGGGAGAACTTTGAAAAGGGAGAACCGGTATATTGTATTTATGTGGCAATCGGACAAAAAGGATCAACCGTGGCCAATATTGCCTCCACACTTACAAAGTATGGAGCAATGGACTACACAGTTATCATTTCAGCTACAGCATCAGACCCTGCAGCCCTGCAATTTTATGCTCCTTATGCAGGTATGGCTATCGGAGAATATTTTCGCGATACAGGAAGGGATGCCCTTATTATTCTGGATGACCTGTCCAAACAGGCTGTCTCTTACCGCGAAGTTTCTCTCCTGTTAAGAAGGCCTCCGGGTCGTGAAGCTTATCCGGGAGACGTTTTTTACCTGCATTCACGGTTATTGGAAAGAGCAGCAAAAATTATTGAATCGGATGAAATTGCTGCTCAAATGAATGACCTGCCTGAAGGCCTGAAAAACAGAGTTAAAGGTGGAGGTTCCCTGACAGCTCTTCCCATTATAGAAACCCAGGCAGGTGATGTTTCAGCTTATATACCAACAAATGTTATTTCTATAACCGACGGACAGATTTTTCTTGAATCAAACCTCTTTAATGCAGGATTCAGGCCAGCTATCAACGTGGGTATATCGGTATCCCGTGTAGGTGGAAATGCCCAGATTAAATCAATGAAAAAAATTGCAGGCACACTGAAGCTTGACCAGGCTCAGTACCGTGAGCTGGAGGCATTTTCCAAATTCGGATCAGATCTCGACCAGGCTACTATGAGGGTTCTTGACAAAGGCCGGAAAAATATGGAACTACTGAAACAAAACCAATACTCCCCGATGAAAATTGAACATCAGGTTGCAATTATCTATTGTGGAGTTAAAGAATTATTGAAAGAGGTGCCTGTAGATAAAATAAAAGCGTTTGAAAAAGACTTTATCAGATTGATGGAATTAGAGAACAAGGATATATTGAACGCAGTAAGGGAGGGAATATTAACCGACCAGGAGGAGAATTCTATTATTAAAGCCGCCGGCATAACCGCAGCAAAATATATTAAATAAACATTTTTATTTATGTCCGGTTTAAAAGAGATAAGAACTAGAATTGCTTCTGTAAAAACTACCAGGCAGGTAACCAGTGCAATGAAAATGGTCTCCGCGTCTAAACTGAAAAAAGCACAGGACGCTATACTGAAAATCAGGCCTTATGCAGATAAAATGCATCAGATTATTAAAACCCTGAGCACAGATATTAACGAAAATATGGACTCTGTTTTTACCTGCCCCAGAGAACCCGAAAAAGTCCTTATTGTACTTATCTCTTCAAATCGCGGACTTTGTGGCGGATTCAACCACAACATTGCAAAATTTGCTGCGGAACGGGTGCTTTTGAAATATAATATGCAGTATCAATTAGGAGATGTGAAATTTATTTGCATTGGAAAAATGGGGGAAAGACAGGTGAAGCTGCGCAGCATGGATGTGGTCAGATCCTGTAATGACCTTTTAGATAATATTGATTGCGATAATGCATATGCACTGGCAAATGAAATATTGGCGGATTTCAGTAATGGAAAATACGACCGTGTTGAATTGATCTATAACCAGTTTAAAAATGCTGCCGTCCAGTTGAACATGACCGAACAGTTCCTTCCTGTAAAAATTGATGATGAAGAGGAATCAGGTACCTACTTTGATTTCATTTATGAACCCTCCAGAAAATATATTGCTGAAGAGATAATTCCAAGATCGCTCAGGATGCAGTTTTACAAAGCCCTGCTGGATTCAAATGCTGCAGAGCAGGGTGCCCGTATGACTGCAATGCATCAGGCTACTGACAATGCGACAGAACTGCTTAAGGAGTTAATGCTTCAATATAATATCGAGCGACAGACTACAATTACTAATGAAATTCTTGAAATAGTAAGTGGTGCTGAGGCACTAAATAATGTATAAAATGACTACCCGGAATTTTCCAAAAATATTATTCAGACAAGGTCTCTTTTTCTTCCCACCACAACCAGGCTAGTTGCCGGCTGGAAACCGTATTTCAGGGCTTTCTCCCTGAATTTTTCAATTTCGGGTTTCATCTTTTCATACTCCTTCCTGCCTTTTATCAGTTCCAGCATTTCCTGCATCTTACGCACTCTGATCTCCAGTTCAGATTCATCTTCCACAAGATTGATCTTTTTTTTATGCTCAAAAAAGAACTGAATAGGTATATCTGCTTCCTTCAATAGTTGCAGGATTGCCTCTTTTGTAAAACTTTTCCGATGATATGTCCCCTTCATCCGGTCAATCTGACTTCTGAAGTGATGATACATCTTATGTACTTCCTGGGCTTCATTTAACTGATTGCTGATCAACTCATTAACTATGATCCATCCCTCTTTTTTCACAACCCTTTTCATCTCTGTCAAACCTCTTTTCACTTTTGGCAGGTGATGCAGGGCCATAGATATTGAGACAACATCGAAAGAATTGTCCTCAAACAACAGCTTCTCCGCCTGCATTTCCATGAAAGTATATTGTGGAAATTCCTTCCCGGCAATTTTCAGTGACTGATTATCCGGATCAATACCGGTTATCTGTCCATTTGGAAAAATTTGTTGCAGCACAGGAATAAACCCCCCCTTCCCTGTACCAACATCCAATATATCATTAATATCCCTGTCTTTGAAAAAATTAGTCAATGGTTCCATTGTCCTAAAAATTATCTGTTCTTTATAATTGTCAAATCAGTAAAAGCAAGGCCGATAAAGCTGTAACTATAATAACAAAAGTCCTGTAGGTTTTGTCAGGAATTTTCTTTACAAGCCAGATACCAATCACAGCACCTGCTGCAATTCCCGGAAGCAGTAACAGGTCAAGTTTCAATGACTGCCATCCGATAGTCTGCCATACAAAGATATGTAAAGGAAATTTTACCAGGTTAAGAATCAGAAAAAACCAGGCTCCTGTTGCTATATAATTATTTTTAGGCAGATGCATTGCCAGGAGATATATCGCAAAAATTGGCCCGGCCACATTACCTATCATAGTGGCAAAGCCTCCTAAAATTCCCATTAATGCGGCAAACCACCAGGTGTTCGGGAAAAATTGCCCTCCCTTCTTACGATCTTTCCATAACATCAGGCCAATGCATAAAAAAACCATTATAGCCATTATATTCCTGAACCATTCATCACTAATAACTTCACCTACCCATAGGGCTATTCCTATACCTGCGAAAGCCCATGGAAAAAGCTTCATCAGGTATTTCCACCTGGCATGACGATGATAGTACCCAACCCCAAACCAGTCTGCCATAATAAGGATAGGCAATAATATACCGGTAGATGCTTTGCCACCGAAAATTATGGCGAGTATTGGTACAGCAACAAGGGAAACACCTGGCACTCCGACTTTGGACATTCCGATCAGCATAGCGCATAAAAAGAGAAGTATCCACTGTATAAATGTAAAATCAATCATAATACCGGATTATCAGGGGCAAAGATAAGCCAAATTGTCCTGCTGCTAATAGCTGCTATATATTAAAAAATTTTCTCTTCAAGTTCACTTAACTCTTCTTCATTGATCTCCCCAAACCAATCGCTCAGCTTTTGCCTGGCTTTTTGTTTTATTTCAGGAGTTATATTTGCCGATACCTGCGATAAAGCAAAAAGAAGTACTCCCAGATCGTCTGAATACCCGATTATGGGAGTCAAATCAAAAATTGCATCCGTAGGAAGGATAAAATAACCCAGTGCTGCAGTTACATACAACTTAGTCTTCAGGGTAACCTGATTATCAGTCATAACATAATACAGAAGTAAAACAGCATAAATCACTGTTGCCCCGGCTGATTTGGAATATTGAACTATCTTTTTCCAAAGTGATTTTTCGTTATAATATCTTGAATACATCCTGTTATTATTACTCCTTCTAAAAATAGTATTTTATTTATCATTAGGAGGCTGAAAAAACAAAAAAGGGATATCTTCAGATCAGATAACCCTTTTTCTTCAATTTTAAATTTATGAAGAAAACAATTCCCGGCAAGGTTTTTTGCTACCAACCTCCCTGAAATCCGTAACCTCCGCCATTACCGTAAAACCGGCATCCACGGCCTCCCCATCCGCCTCTGCCACCTCTGCGTCCCATTCCATAACCCATACCATACATTCCACGGCTCTGGATCAGATCGTACTGCTTTTTCTGTTCATCATTCAGCAAATTTCGCACCTCATCCCGGTGGGCTGTTACTTTTTGCAACATCTGGCCCTGAAGTTCATTTCTTTCAACCAGGTCAAGTGTTGACCTCTGTTTAATTACCAGTTCGGTCATTGCTTTCTGATGATTGACATTTAACTCCATAATTTTAGACTGTTGCTCTTCGGTCAATCCGGGAATAAAATTCAGGCAATAGGTCCCGGGCCCGTAGCCATAACCTGCCCCCATTCCGTAACCCGGCCTGTTCATAAATCTTCTGCCTTGTGCAAAAACCGTTGATACGCCCAATATCAGGGCAAGTGTCATCCAAATAAATTTCCTGGTTTTCATATGATTAAAATTGTTTGTTTTCAAAGGTATCATATGGAACTCGCATATGTTTTAATCATACTCTTGGGTGATTTTACAATCATGCTCGTTTCATGATATTATAATTTAAAATATAATTGATATAGTTTTTTTACCAGTTACGTCTGTTTCTCCTCCCACGCTGTGGAAGTTTCACATCCTCACTGCTTTGTAATATTGATATAAATATTTCATTTAACCTGCTCTTTTGTTCATCTGTACATGCCTCTTTCATCGAAAGATAGTATTTTATTGTCTCTTCTTTAAGCTGACTATGCAGTTCGCCGATATCTTTGGAAACTTCCTTAAGCCTGGCCTCATCAGGCTTTTCTTTACCCATTTCATTCACCATTTCTATTCTGAGCCTCTCGAGACGTTGATTAATTTGCCATGCTGTCCGGTTAAATTCCCTGTTTAATTCCCTGAAAATTTCAATCTGTTGGGGCTGCAGGTTCAGTTGTTCCCTGAAAAAACGGGTCCGCTGCTGCGATGGCACTTCAATGGAGGTTTCCTGAAGTTCCTCCGTAATTTTTTTATCCTGCTGCTTATGATACAAAAAAGAGATCCCCATGGAAAGATTGGTGGCAATCAAAATTATTATCACCCCCGTAAGTATCCGATATTTATTTACAAGTGCCATTATATCATTCCATTAAAAAAGTTTCTATCGGCTCTGCTGCCATCTCATATAAATAGGGAAATATTTCCTGTTCTGCATAATATGTTTCCTGAATATTATTAGCAGGTTGTCCAATCTTTATACCCGCATAAACACCGGCAAGCAAAAGCAATGTAAAGACAGCAGGTTGTAATATTCTGGCCCATAAAGGTGTAGCAATTTCTTTAATTGTCTGATTCTCTAATCTGGCTTTTACCCTTGTATAAAAAAACGGATTGACATCAGGCTTCCTTTCCTGATTCAACACTTTGAGAGTTTTTCTCATATACTCTGCAAAGTCAGCACATTCATGACATCCGGCCAGATGCAGCTTAATCTCTTCCATCTCATTTTCAGGCAAATCATTTTCCAGGAAGAAAATCAATTTCTTATGTATTGCTTTGCATTTCATTATATTCCTAATTTAAATTTTAGACACATTTTTTAAAAAAAACTTGTGATTAAATACACTTTTTTTTGTAACAATTATATAATTTTTTTTGCAGGTTCTTCTTTGCACGATGTATAAGGGACTCCACCGACGAGAGTGACAATTCCATAATTTCTGAAATTTCTTTATATGACAGATCTTCATACTTATTTAAAGTAAAAGCTATACGCTGATTTTTAGGAAGTGCGTCAATTGCTGCATGTATCAAAACTGAACGCTGGCTGTTCTCCATATCACTTTGCGGATCACCTCCTGATTCCGTGTCAGCTTCACCTGTAACAGTTTTAGGGGTTTCAACAATATCATCAAAAGACTGAAACCCCCTTCTCCGCTTATGGTTCCTTAAAAAATTCAATGAACGGTTAACAGCAATACGGTATATCCATGTTGAGATTTTTGAATCCCCCCTGAAACCGGAAGCAGACCGGAAAACCTCTATAAATACATCCTGGGCCACATCTTCAGCATCCTCAATGTTATGCAATATTCCATAACAGGTATTAACAACCATTTTCTGGTAAGTATTAACAAGGTCACTAAAGGCTTTTTCGTTTCCCTCTCTTAATTTTTCTATAATTCCGGCCTCACTCATTCAATGATTTGAAATCCAATATTTATGAATATGACACTTCTGATAAAAAAAACCTGCGCAAATTTTTCAATTATTCCGGATTGACATTCATTGGTATTAATTGCATTTTATAACGAGACCTGTTTAGAACCACTGTCCTGTTAAAGGGATCTGAATGATACCGGTTGGCAATATATAATCCGGTCTGGTCCAGATAATGTTCACTTGCAGGTATACCGCTGGTGCCTGTAGGAATGACTGTCTTTGAATTATCCCAGTCTGCCAGGTCAAAGATATGCCTGTGGGAGGCCCCGTGATTCACTTTAAATTTATTATTCAGTGAATAAGAGTATGGGCAAACTGTATGGTAACTTCCCGATAAACCAAATGGCCCCCTGCTCAATTTGAATACTTTATCGATCAGGCTAACCGCAGCCAGCGGGTGACTGATCTTAAAAGTATGTATCTTGCCCCATTGCCAGTCAGCCGGATCAGGACCTGCAATTATCTCAAGCTCTTCCACTGTCTCTTCAAATGACTGTATCACCAGATCATCGAAAGTTTCTTTTTCAGGTGTGTTTTTATTATCAGTCCATCCGGAATTTTTCTCAGGAAGAATATTTAAAATCAGATTCTCTGTTAATAACCTGTCTGCCTTAAATTCCTTCAACAGTTCAGGAGATAATTCATCATTTACCAAATTTTCGCCTGTCTTATGATACATTATTTCAAATACAGAAGCTGCCTGGTTATCTTTATTCATATTGAAATCCCATTCCCGAAGCATTTTAAGTGCACTCTTCTGAGGTTCATTCCAATCAGTTTTTTTTGTCAGTACATTTAAAAACTCAGGGACAATTTTTTCGGCTTTCTTTGAAATAAAATCACTTTGAATTCTTTCAAAATCTTCAACTGAATGTTTTTCTGTCTCTTTGAGCATTTCCCTTATCCTGTCAATTCTGTCCGGTATGTGATACCAGTAACCTATTTCATAGGGATAATCTTCAGATACTGTTTTATTGTTTGCTGAGGAGACATATCCTCTTTCGGGATTATACTCAAATGGAAGTTCTTCAAAGGGTACTAACCCTCTCCAGTCATATAGTGTAGTGTCTCCCGGAAAGATGTTAATCCCTCCGGTTGCTCTTATCGGAATCCCGGCCGAACATTGCAGTCCGATATTCCCGGCCACATCAGCATAGGCAATATTCTGGCTGATCGAAATAAATGTTTTTAGTGCATTCCGGAAGTCCTGCCAGTTATTTGCCCGGTTAAGTCGGTAAATTGTCTCCATTTCATTGCTCATCTCATTTCCGATCCATCTTATGGAAAAAGCTGTTTCATCTTCATCTTTAAACCTGTTGACCAAAGGGCCTCTGTGGGTAAATTTCAATACCTCTGAGATATCTTCCCCCTCCTTTGTTTTGATAATCTCATTTTTTATAAGTAGTGGCTTCCATTCTCCGTCAAGAAAATAGCGAGTTGAATCTTTGTTCAGCGTTTCTGCATAAAAATCAAGGTCATCAACATACACATTGGTCATTCCCCATGCAATTGAATCATTATGCCCGCAAATAACAAATGGTTGTCCGGGCACAGCAAGTCCGGTAACATTAAGGGAATTTCCTGAAACCTGGTGCATCTGATACCATATTCCGGGGGCAAATAAACCAAGGTGCATATCATTGGCAAGCAACGGCTTGCCGCTCTTACTTTTTTCCCCGGAAACAGCCCAGTTATTGCTGCCACTGAATATTTTCACTCCCATTTTTTCAAGTTTCCGGCCTGCTGATAATATTGTTTCGTCAATATCAAACTGTAAATTTTGAAGTTCCCCGTATACAAATACTGAATGATTTTCATTACGGGGTATTAACTCTGCCATCTGCTCACTTCCCACCTTTTGCCCGATCTTATATAACAGTAATTCAGTATCCCAGCCTGAGGTAAGATCCCACGACATATAACCTATCAGGTTCAGGGAATGCACCGGTAACCATGGTCCGGGACTGTATCCCAGAATTCTGAACTCCGGAGGTAACGGAAAATTTTCGATATAATAATTCACTCCTTCTGAAAATGCATTAAGTGCTTTTACAATCTCCGGATCTGAATGCAAAAGCACCTTCCGGGATTTTTCCTCAATCCTGAGTGCCCTCATCAGCAGATCTGTATCTGACTGGTCTCTGCCCATTATTTCGGATAATCTCCCCTGGGTTACCCGTCGCAGGAGATCCATTTGCCACAAACGGTCCTGAGCCATAACAAATCCTGTTGCCAGATAAAGGTCTTCATCATTATCAGCATAGATGTGAGGAACTGCAAACGAATCGCGTACAACGGTCACCTCCCCTCTAAGGCCGGGGATAATAAGATCTTCAGAGTAATCAGGGAGTGCAGATTTTTTGATGCCGTTAAGAACAATGTAACCTGCAATCAGGGCAATAATAATCAGCAGTCCTGTGAACAGAAGCAGACGTTTGAACAATCTCATAAGGTTAAAAAATTATAAGATTCAAAAAAAAGTTGTAAATCACAATTTGAATGCGTAATATTTCTAAATTTAAATCCTTTAAAATAAATATAAAAACTTAGAAAAATGAAAAAAACTGCCCTTCTGTTTTTATTATGCCTGTTCACACTTGCCGGCATTGCCCAGCAAGCAGATAAGATCACCGGAATATGGTGGAACGATGAAAAAACATCCAAAATTAAAGTTGAAAAAAAGGATGGAAAATATATCGGGACAATAGTATTTATGATCCCGGAGAAATATAAGAACGGACAACCTCCGAAGGATGATAATAATCCTGACGAATCACTCCGCAGTCGTTCACTGATAGGATTGCAGATTTTACAAGATTTTGATTATGATGCTAATAAAAAAGAGTGGAAAAACGGAAAGATCTATGATCCGAAATCTGGAAATACTTATGATTGTTATGCCTGGATGGAGAGCGATGACCTGTTAAAGCTTAAAGGTTTTGTAGTAGGCATACGGTGGCTTGGCAGAAGCTCGGAGTGGTACCGGACAGATCTGTAGGCACTTTTTGAATAAATGTCAGTATCCCATTTTTAACTGTCAGGGACTAATTCTTTTTTGATATTAATGCAACCTCAGTTGAAAGAATTTAATTTCCGGTTAAATTAATCTTCTGATTTTGCTCTTTGCTGTTAGTTTAATATTTTGAAGGTCGGCGCCTGTAATAAGGTTGATACCCGGTTTTTTGCCGGGATCAAGGCTGCCTGAAAAATTTTCAACCTGAAGAGCGCGTGCTCCATTCAGGGATGCCCATCTTACCAACTCATAGAAAGATACTTCAGGAAAATGGAGATGGAGAGTGATCATCTCGGCAAAAACAGAAAGCTGGTGGTTAGATGCAAGGCTGTCGGTACCCAGACAGATATTAAGATTTTCTTCAACGAACAGAGATAACGGTGGCAGGTGTCCTTCGATATAAAGGTTAGAATTGGGACATAACACAAAAAAAGTATTATCGTATGGCCTTTTCTTTTTAATTAGTTCAATATCCTCCTTTGAAGTGAAAGTATTATGAACCAGCAATAGTGGATTTTCATAAGGCAGATTTCTCAAAGTTGAATGCAATGAACTATCTCCGGTGGGGTTCCACTCTGAAATATCAAGATTAAGATTTTTTTTCATGTGATTGGCAATAGGGCCTGTCCCGTCACGGAAAAATTGCTCCTCACCTTTACTTTCCTGATTATGAATTGAGAGTATACTCTTTTCCATGATAGCTTTATAGGTAATTTTTCGGAAAAGAGTTTCAGATACTGAATATGGGGAGTGCGGTACCACAGATGCTCTCAGTCCGTTTTCCCTGAATACTCTTTCAATATAACATGCATGCTCAAAAGCTCTTTCAGTCCTTGATGATAAAAACCCAAAGGCCTCTGCAAATGTATGATAAAACAGTTTTCCCTTTTTTTT
>JAAYJR010000257.1 GCA_012522835.1 Bacteroidales bacterium | reverse complement strand
CCCCTCTCCTATCCCAGTAACAACACTATCATCACCCCCATTGAGGGATATAATGACAGCATTTTATCATGAATATGTGCCTTTGCTTTTGAGATATGCTTCTCGACCATCTTCTGACTGATACCTAACTCTTCTGCTACTGTCTTTTGCTTTTCACCTTTCAGTTTGCATCTGATAAATACTGTTTTCATTTTGGATGGGAGTTCATCAACTGCTTGCTGAAATGACTCAATCAGCATCTCTTCCATGCTTTTTTCTTCTCTGCCCTCAAAATCAAGTTGATAGAGATACTGAAGTTCCGAAAAATTAATTTCTTCAATTTGCAATCGTTCAGCCTTGAGACTTTTACTTTTGAGATAATTCAGGCAACGGTTTCTTGCGGTTACAAACAAAAAACTTTCAACTCTTTTGTATATATCTATTGAATTACGATGTTCCCATAAAACCAAAAAACATTCCTGGATGATATCCTCAACTTCATTTTTATTTGTAATAAAAAGCCTGCAGTATCCTTTCAGTCGCGGATACAGTAGACGGAACACCTCTCGAAATGCCTCCGGGTTACCGTCTTTCAAGTCCAGTTTGGTTTGACTAGTGAACATGAACCAAAATTAGCTAAAATATTTTATCAAATCAAAATACTATTAAAGAATTTTAAAACCAAACAATTAATAAAAATTTTCCCGATCCGGGGCGACTATACTTTCGTAATAACTTTTTTAAAAGTTTAACTTCACCGGAACAATTTAGGGACAGGCTATCTAAGTATAAGTTAACCTGAACATTATTAATATTTTTTTAAATATATGAATAGTTTAGGTTAACTATCTCCTTGGCAAATTTTCTATATATTTGCTCAAAAAGAAATTATATTATGTTTGACCTGGAATTGATTAATAAAGTTTACAAACAGTTACCTGAAAAAATTAATGCTGTCAGAAAGAAGCTGAACAGGCCTCTTACTTATGCAGAAAAAATTTTATATACGCATCTTTTTGATGAGACAAAACTGAATGCTTATAAACGCGGGGGCGATTACGTCGACTTTGCTCCCGACAGAGTGGCTATGCAGGATGCAACTGCACAAATGGCACTGCTGCAATTTATGAACTCCGGTAAAGAGGTTACTGCTGTCCCTTCAACTGTGCACTGTGACCATCTTATCCAGGCTCGCATAAATGGACTGGAGGACCTCAATGTTGCTCTGAATACCAATAAAGAAGTTTTTGATTTCCTGGAATCTGTCTCCAATAAATATGGAATTGGTTTCTGGAGACCGGGTGCGGGTATTATCCATCAGGTTGTCCTGGAAAATTATGCTTTCCCGGGGGGAATGATGATTGGCACTGACTCGCATACTCCTAATGCCGGGGGACTCGGAATGGTGGCGATTGGTGTTGGAGGAGCTGATGCAGTGGATGTGATGGCAGGAATGCCCTGGGAGCTGAAGATGCCAAAACTGATTGGCGTTAAGCTGACAGGTAAACTGAGCGGGTGGACCGCACCGAAGGATATTATACTGAAGGTGGCTGGCATCCTGACTGTCAAAGGGGGTACCGGAGCAATTATTGAATATTTCGGGGAGGGTGCAAGATCTCTTTCTGCAACAGGTAAAGGTACAATCTGTAATATGGGAGCTGAGGTCGGAGCAACGACTAGCCTGTTTGAGTTTGACGACAGTATGGTTCGCTACCTTAGAGCTACCGGACGCAGTGAGGTGGCTGAAATGGCTTCAGAAATCAGGGATATCCTTTCTGCTGATCCTGAAGTGGGACAAGAACCGGAAAAGTATTACGACCAGCTTATTGAAATTGATCTTTCGAAACTGGAACCTCATATTAACGGGCCTTTTACTCCTGATATGGCTACTCCTGTTTCAAAAATTAAGGAGACTGCCCGAAAAAACGGGTGGCCACTGGAGGTGTCGGTGGGACTTATAGGCAGTTGTACTAACTCATCTTATGAGGATATCTCAAGGGCTGCATCTGTTGCTAAACAGGCGGTGGAGAAGGGACTGAAGGCTAAGGCTGACTTTACTGTTACTCCGGGTTCTGAACAGGTCCGCTTTACTATAGAACGTGACGGATATATTGATTTTTTTGAAAAACTGGGCGGCAGGGTGTTTGCTAATGCGTGCGGACCGTGTATCGGACAGTGGGCGCGTGAAGGGGCTGATAAAAATGAGAAGAATACTATTGTACACTCTTTTAACAGAAATTTCTCTAAGCGAAATGACGGAAATCCAAATACTCATGCTTTCGTGACTTCTCCTGAACTGGTGACGGCACTGGCAATTGCCGGTCGACTGGATTTTAATCCGGTGACGGACACTCTTGTTAATG
>JAAYJR010000449.1 GCA_012522835.1 Bacteroidales bacterium | reverse complement strand
CTGTTTTGTAATCATCTTTATCATTTTTTATCCCTCGTTCATTTATTAAAAATGAACGAAGAGTTGCACTAAGAAGTGGTATGGTTTTCAACTGAAATTTGGTATGGTTTTCAAACGGTATATACACTAGAAGGATCCGTTTATACTGATAAAAAGCTGTCTGCACAGTTTTTCCATGTCCGGATTCTTGGCCTTTCTTCCGGGAGCGATGTTTTTATTTTTAACTGAACCGAAAAGACTTTCCCAAGGGAAGCTCGCTAAAGCTATCGGGGTTCATGTTACTAATATTTCCAGGTATGAAAGAGGTGAGAATATGCCTCTAAATAAAAAAACCCGGACGATGCCGGGCTTTTTTTAAACATATTAAAATTGAAATTAAGGAACTATATCATTCCTCAAAAACACAACAGGAAAAAGGGCGTTCACTTTCTCCCCTCTATGTGAAGCAGATACAAACCCATATTGACAGACAATTTTAGCAACTCGCAATGCTTCGTTGTCTATTTCCGTGTCATTGGAAAAAGCTTAAATAAACTTGCGCCCGAAGCTTCGTTTGCAACAGAAAAACTTGTAGCATCATTTTTAAAGAACAAACCGCCTGCCTTTTGAGAATCTGTTATTGTTCCATACTCAAAAGAAATAGAATTATAACTTTTATTACCATCAGAATCGGCAGTATATGTTCTATTTACTACTGTAGGTTATCTCCTGGATGAGTCAGGGCAGGAGAATGTCCTTAAAGATCCGGATATGCTAAAGCGTCTGAACGATATCTCAAAAATGGAAAAGGAAGATAAAAACCACATCCTCTACACCATTGATGGGCTTATTAAAAGTGTGAAGCTTAAAAATATTGCGGCTCTATAAATAAACCCGGGCTGCGCTGGGTTTATAACTTGATTTTCTTATTCCCTTTTATTTAGGTTGATAGCTCCCATTTTTGAGCAGATATGTTTTCAAGCTGTCATTGCTATCCGTTTCATCCTTATCATCCTTAGTTACCACAATGTCAACAGTTCCATCACTATTTGTATCCTCATAGCTGTATAAATGGTAGTTGTCATTAAAAATCAACTCCGGTTTACCAAATCTTGACAGGTTCAAAATACTTAACAAGCCCGGCTGGCTGGCATACGCGTAACCAAAAGCAAAAAGCAGAATATCTTTGTCAGAAACTTTTTGAACGCATACATATCTCGATTTAATCTCATTAGTTTTAGAAAAAGAATTGATATATTGAGTTTCATATTCACCAACTGTTACCCATCCATCTGAGTTAAAAAAAACATACTCTTTTTCTTGACTTCTTACACGGATTCTGTGAAAATCACCAGGGTCATTCCATTCTTTGATTTTCTCAACAATGATTTCAAGTTTTTTACTATCATTATGAATGTTAATTTGTTGTTTTTCAAGCGTTAAGAATTCAAAATTGAAGTCCAATTCTCTTTCTCTATCTTCCACTGTCTTCAATGGTATCCCTATTAGCTTAAGGGATTCCTGTGCATCAACCTGAATGACAGATTTCACCTTATTTTCCTCGTTAATACTGGCCTTACATTGCATAAGCATAAACAGTAAAACGATTAGCAGTAAATCAAATTTCTTCATCGTAATTTACCTCCTTATTGGTACTACTACAGCAGGCCTTGGGGTCAAATATGTCGAACCCGGAGCAGTAACAGTTACTGTTGGTAAAGTACCCCCTGAGTAGACTTGATTGTTTATAGTTCCTGTACTTGGTCCGGTATATTTATAAAAAGTGATCCCCGTTGGTGATGACCACGAATAATTCATGCCTTTACTTGACCAACGCTTGTTTCTACCTGTATCCATACCTACCGGTGCAGTTCCTCCCCAGCTGGTGCTCGACACTTCATCTCCCGGGACAGCCAATACAACATGACCTGAACCTGAACTTTCTTTTTTTCCTGCAATAATAATCGACCCGTCATCAGTCTCTACCTTGACATTATCACGGTTAACAACTTCAAAATTATCAGAGCTTTCCAATTGGTCTACCATGTCATTTGCATTCTTACCAGCGAGCTCATTGCTTCCTGTTAATTCTTCAAAGGCATGATTTACCCCTCGATTACATTGTGATGATGTTGAGCCATAATTTGCTGTCACCCAATTAACCGCGTTTTGAGCCGCTTGGGTCACAGCCACAGCATCCAAACTATCCAAGCCAAGCCAATCAATATATCTTATCGGGTTGTTCGCTGCATAAACAAATCCTGATTGTGAGTGATTCTTTTCTGTAAGGGGATCCGGGGTATGCCACCTTCCGATAGCTGGGTCATACATCCTTGCCCCGTAATCATCACAGTCAAGACTCACATATGCCAGTTAAGAGTTTCAAGCATCTTTTGGAGTTCTGGCAGACTCTTTGAAACAGTTTTCCAAATAATATCCGTGTCAACATCTATATAATCATGAATTAAAATATTTCTCATGCCTACCATGTCGGACAATGACACTCCTGGGTTACTATCTCTCAATTCTACGGATACATGCCTGGCGGCTTCACCGATGATTTCAAGCTGGCGTATGACGGCATCCTGAGTTAAAAAGTCTTTTGAGAAAAACAGATAGTCTTTACCTTCGAGATAGGAATTTATCCTGTCAATACCCCTGAGGATATGCTCAATATAGATTTTGTCATCTTTCATTCAAAAATGATCTTCAGATCTTTATAAATGTAGTTCCTTAACTTTTCATTTTTCAATGAAGTTTCAGTTATAAGGTCAATCTCTCTACCCAGGATTTGTGACAGTTCTCTGTGTATTTTTGCAAGATCAAACAGTGAAATGGTTTCATGGAATTTCACAAGAATATCTATATCGCTCGCTGGGGTAAAATCCCGCCTGGCAAAAGAACCGAAAATGCCAATCCGTTCAGGATTATATGGCTTGAGGTAATCTATAATGCTGTTATTTATTTCATTAAGATCCATAACAATACAAATATAGTGTATTTATTTTCAGTTTTATCGTAGAAGTTCTGCTAACATTCTAGTTATAATGTGAATTAACAATTCAACAAGTCCGAAATTCACCCCGGTTATCGCCTGTTTGCGCTTCTCCAATAATGGCGTGGGGATTGTTCCGGCAAGCCATCACCATTATAAATTTCAGAGCCATCCATTGGCAGTTCAAGTAATGCCTTAATAAGCTGAATTCAGACGCTTTAATTCCGATCTGGCCCATAAATTACTCTCAGACAGGTCAACTGCCTTTCTGAGATTTTCAGCGGCCTGATCCGTATTGCCAAGTCCTTTGTATCCAAGACCTTTTAACAGATAAATATTTGATAATATGGCATTTTCAGCTTCACGTTGTCCGAATTTTGCGAAGAAATCATCTGACGCTGCCGGCCGGTTCAGCTGCCTGTCTGCTTCGGCAAGCATTGAATTAAATATTTCCGCTGCTTCATTTTTCCTGCCAAGTTTAATATTGCTCATTCCCCGGTAATAGCTTATATATGCAGAACCGGGAGAACTCAGAGCTGCACATGAGGCAAAGTGTTTTCGTGCGCCCGATTTATTTCCCAGTGCTTCATTGGCCAGACCCAGAAAATAGTGAACCTGGATATTCCTGTTTCCTGCCCTGCTTCCGCTGGCTTCTTCCTCGGGAACCTGTGCAAGATTAAAATTATCCAGTGCTTTACGGTAATTCTTCTCTTCCATGAATTTTATACCGAGCATCAGATGAGCATCTATAATGATGTCTCTCACCCTTCCGCTTCCCTCACGGTAGCTGAATTCCTTTCCGCCAAGATACTCAACAGCCTTGCCGGCCTGTCCTCCAAGCGTAAGCACTGCTATCTGCCTGGCGAATGCATCATCCCTCCCGGAAACTGCCTCATTGCTTCCTTCAAACAATTTCAGTCTTCTTGCAATACTGGCATTGCTCATTTCATAAAGATTATCAAGCTCTTCATAATAAATAGCTTCGTCCTTTCTCAGTTCAATTGCCTTTTCGTATGCATTTATAGCCTTGAATCCATCGCCAAGGTGATTGTAATATCCCCAGCCGAGATTGCGGTAGGCAACAGCCAGTCCGGGTGCATGGCTGACGGACGTCTCCCATTGAGCTATTGCCCTGTCACGCTGGTTACGGTGATAAAAAATATTACCAAGGTAATAATGTGCTTTTCCGTCAGCGGGATTATAATTAAGTACTGTTTCAAGGACTTTGATCGTTTCAAGGCGGAAAGGAAAACAATAATCTTCCGGCTGTGCCGATCCTTCCCTGAAATATTTCTCTGCAAGAGTTTTATCTCCCTTTTTATCAGCCAGGTAACCAAGATAATAACTGATAATGGGATTTTTTCCGTTGAAGCGCAAAAGAAGGTCCTCTGCCTCATCCATTAATCCGTCATTTATATATCCTGTTGCAATCTCAAGATAATTCTGATCGAAATTTCTCATCTTCCTGTTTATGGAAGCAAGTTCCCTTTCAGCCTTTTCTGTGTCTCCTGATTCTTTTGCAATAAGATAAGATTCGTTTGCAGCCCTGAAATCCAGGGGATCAGTTTGCAGGATCTGTTCCAGGACAGCCGCTGCAGCCGTGTAATCACCCATCTTCCTCAGAATGGATGCCTTGAGGGATATTTAACTATTATTCCTGATATTAGTGGTTAGTGATTCATTTATCTGATCAAGAGCTTTTTCCAGATCACTCCCTAACACAGATATCCTTGCAAGCTCAAGAAAGGAAGCTGTATGGAACTCATAATCCCACGAAGCCCTGTAAAGGGTATCAACCGCTTCATCATACAGGTCAAGTGCTTTTAAAACCAGACCCTGAAGGTAAAGTGCTTCACAATCCACCGGTCGTGTATAATCCTTTGTCAGTCTTTTTATTGCCCTCCCCAGGAATTTTCTGGCATTATGGTAATCACCATTTTTAAGACAGATATTTCCTGCTGCAGTATTCGTGCGTATATCACCGGGATCACGGCTGAGAGCTTCCTCATAGTAATCCATCGGATCATATCTCGAGTTATGAAACTGTTCAAGGCGTTTCCCGGTAAGAAAAACCTCCTCAACTGTTGCAATATCTTTCGGAGCAAGAGGAGCTTCAACAATATCGGGAAGCTTCTCCAGATATTTATTTTCCTCAGGCCGGTAGGAAACAAGCATTTCCCCGGTCTCTGAGTCAGTCATCTCGGTATAGAGATCCGTCAGTTTGTACGGGCCGTCTATTTTCACTGTTTGCGTGAATGTCCTGGCAGGAGAAATTTCCGTAAACTTTTCGAATACAATATTATCCCTGTTTTTTAAAATGATTCTTGCCCTGTTTACTTTTCCTGTGGAATAATAAGCAAGAAACACAGTATTTT
>JAAYJR010000001.1 GCA_012522835.1 Bacteroidales bacterium | reverse complement strand
CCATTTACTGCACGTCCGTCTTCCTCTCCCGCGAACAACTCAACTTTACTTGTACTAAACAGATTTTTCCTGTATGCATAAATATATGTATAGTCTGACTCACTCTGCTCATAAGCTGCAAAAGCGCTCAAATTATGATCTCCGAAACCCTTCTCATATTGCAGGCGGATATGATATAAACTATTACTTGAAACATTATTGCGTTTAGATAAAGATGTATTACCGCTGCTTGGCACTGTACCAATCCTTTCTTCATATTCACCTGTATTAACATTATAAAAATATAAAGCTGCGGGCTTCATGTGGGTTGCATTGTTCATAATATCAAAATCATATGCCGCGTACACTGTCAGAGCCAATCCGTCAGTTATCCACTCCATATTCAGGTCAAAAGATAATTTTGTCATGGCTATTTTATCAATGGTCTCGTTAAAGCCAGTATCAAAACTATTCATTACGATTGGATTACCTCCTCCTTCTCTTGTCCATCCCGGCAATCCATTCGGATAATAGGCATGTTCATAAGGATAATTGAACCAGCATCTGTGAATTATGTCAGTAGTACTGGAAGGTGGCATTTTCTCCTCCTGCAGCCTGAGACTGATATCCATCCCTATATTTATATATTTCTGTACCTGTGCATCAATGTTACTTCTCAACTGGTATTGATTGTAGTGGCCGTCCTCAGAAGTATACTGGCTTTCTTTCCTGAGATAATCCCCGCTTATAAAATATTTTATTGCTTCAGTTCCACCGGTAGCTGATATATTGTGATGACTTTCCGGAGCATAATCCCTGAAAGTTTCAGCATAAAAATTAGTATTCGGATGAGTAAGCGGGTCAGATCCGGTTTTATACTTCTGGATGTCATCGTCACTATATCTTTTAACCTGTCCGTAATACTCCAGCACCTCATTCTGATATGTTGCCCATTCCCATGAATCCATAAGGTCCGGTTCGCGAGTCAGCGAATTGACACCGTAATTTGAATTTACTTCCAGGGTAAACTGTCCTGTTTTACCTCTCTTGGTTCTTACGATAATTACACCATTTGCTGCACGGGCACCATAAATTGCAGCAGAAGCATCCTTAAGTACACTTATCTCCTCAATATCTTCGGGTGACAACTGGCCAAAGCCGCTGCGTGGCACCCCGTCAATTACGATAAGCGGTGAATTATCTCCCAGTGTGTGAGTACCCCTGATCAGTATCTGTGCATCCTCTGATCCGGGTGCCCCGCCCCTGTCATTTACAATAATACCGGGCATAACACCCTGAAGGCTCTTTATAAGGTCTGTGGTACGAATTTGGGTAAGGGCATCACCTTTAACATTTGCTACAGATCCGGTAAGCTGGCCTTTTTCTTTTGTACCGTATCCGATGGCAATAACCTCTTCCAGTCCAATTGTCTCTTCCTCCATCGTAACATTAAACCTTGTCTGGCTTCCTATAGCCATTTCCTGGGTTTTCATGCCCACGAAAGAAAATACCAATGTCCCGTCGGATGTCACACCTGTAAGGGTAAAGTCACCGTTAGCATCTGTAACTGTACCCTGTGTTGTACCTTTTAACACAATAGTTACCCCAGGCAAAGGCTGCCTGTTTTTATCTGTAATTTTTCCTGTTACTGTCTGTTGCTGCTGCAGCAATTTAGCACTCTTTGATGCGCCAGCTTTTTCAGCAACTTTCATGAGGATATTGCGGTCATATATTTCATATGCAACCAACCGGCCTTTAAAAAGCTCCTCTAAAACCTCATCAATCTTTTTATTATCAAAATCTACAGTAACTATCTGCTCATCATCGAAAAATTCCTTGTTGTAGAAAAAGACAAATTCTGATTGATCCTCTATAGCATCAAATACTTCTGAAATACGGACTTTTTCCATCTTCAGGGTCAATTTTGTAGCCTGAGAATAGACACTTGCCGTGGAGGAAAAAACAGCAACTAATATGAGCAATACACTTAATCGCATAATTAACAACAACTTTTTAATATGTGGAAACCAATCCACTGATCCAATAATTTTTTTCATATTTTTACATGTTTGTTTTAAGTGATTTAGCAATCTCATTGCTAATAAAGCTTATAAAGAGGGAAAGCCACCACAGTTTCCCTCTTTTCTTTCCCTGTCAATGTGTAATTCTGGAACTTCAACCTTTTGCAGCGGTATGCCGCTTTCAGGTTAATACACACTCTGAATTAACTAAACCTGGTTTTTTATCATAGGCAAACTATTTTTTTTAATTAGAACTTTTTAACCAAACTTCTTTCTTCTCTATATAATAATCTATACCGGAGGTCTTCTTTATTTTTTCAAGGGCTTCTATCAGGTTGTTGTTATAACTGAACATACCCCTAAATCTGAAATTACCAAGATTTTCAGGTTTCAGATGGAACCGGATATCATAAATTCTTTCCAGTTCTGCTATAAGGTCATTGAGAGTTGCATCCTTAAAGAGCAACTCACCATTGCGCCATGAAGTGTAGATTTCTGCATCAACGGGATGAATATCGATTTTACTCTGTTTTATATCTAATATCATACGCTGCCCCGGCGTAAGATTCAATTTCCTGAAGGCAGATTTTAACTCCAGGCTGACACTTCCTTCGGCCAGTACTGCTTCAAAAACATCACTGCCGGTGTAAGAAGATAAATTAAATGAAGTCCCTGTAACTTCGACATCAACATTTTCAGTAATAACCCTGAACGGCCTCTCCTTATCCCCGGTAACCTCAAAATAGGCTTCTCCCTCAAGATGAACTTCACGGGTTCCAGAGTTAAATAAAGTAGTGTTATAAATTAATTTTGAACCTGTGTTTATCCACACTTTACTTCCGTCAGGAAGAATACATTTTGACACATGACCTTTGGGAGAAGCAATTTCGCAGGTCTGCCCGGCCGGCATGTTTGTGGCAGGAGTTCTGAACAGTAACCATGCGATTATAAGGGCAACAGGGAGTGCAAGAACGGCCACAAGTTTATACAGGACAGAATATCTCAACAGTGATGAAATCCTGCCTGACATATAACTAAGATATGACTCCTTAAGTATGAGTTTATCTCTCTGGATTTCGCTTTGGGTAATAATATTTTCACTATGGTCCCAGACTTTCTGAAACTCATCAATTATGCTTCTGTTATCTGTGGATGTATTTGCCCACTCTTCCAACAGGCTTATTTCTTCCGGAGTGGCATTACCGGAAACTGTTTTGACTATGAGGTTGTAGGTATTATCCTGGTTATAGTTCACGCTTAGTCCCTGTGATTAATTTTTATTGGACATATAGATGACGAATAACTATCAAGTTACCCTGTATTATAATTTACTTTTTTTACTTACTTTTTTAAAATATAGCTCAGTGTCTGTTGACAAACCCCTCAATTTTTTCAGGGCAATGCACATATGCATCTCAACTGTTTTTACGGAAATATCAAGTTTTCGGGCAATCTCGGAATACTTAAGCCCTTCATTGCGGGAAAGCATAAACACCTCCCTGCATTTGTCAGGCAGTTGGTTAACGCAGTTATTTATCTGAGCATCTAAATCAGCTTCTTCAATCATATCGTAAAAAGGAATTTGAAGCAATTCGGTGTCCACTTCAAAAAGGGATACTTTATTCTTGCTGAGCCGCAAAAAGTCAATTGCCCGATTTTTCATTGCCATAAAAAGATAGGACTTCACTGATCTGTCAATGTTTGTATATTCCCGTTTTTCCCAAATGTCAACAAAGAGTTGTTGCACCAGGGAACGTGATCTGTCTATATCTTTTAGGTACCTGTTTGCGAAAAAACATAATGATACATAATATGTATCGAATAAACTGTTGAAAGCAGATTCATCTCCCCGATTTATTCGTTTGAAAATATTTAGGTCTGAATAGTCATCCATCAGTTTTTCATAAGTTTTAGTAATATCAAAATAAACAAAATAGATCTATTAAAACAAATTTTTTGTCTGGTTTATTTCAACACGGTATGAAACAATTTTTGAAAGTATTAAACCTGCAAAGTCATTTAATCTGCCTCCCCGCCAATATGTCCTGATATAAATCATTACCCTGATTATCAATAATAATGAACGCAGGAAAATTCTCCACTCTTATCTTTCTTACTGCCTCCATACCCAGTTCTTCGAAATCGACAACTTCGACCGATTTAATACTGTTTTGAGCCAAAACTGCTGCAGGTCCGCCTATTGACCCCAGGTAAAATCCGCCATATTTTTTACATGCCCGGGTAACCTGTGCTGACCGATTTCCTTTTCCCACCATTATCATTGACCCTCCCCTGATCATAAATTCATCCACATATGGATCCATCCTGCCCGACGTGGTCGGGCCAAAACTTCCACTTACCATCCCTTTAGGTGTCTTGGCAGGACCGGCGTAATATACCGGATGTTTTTTAAAATATTCAGGCAACGGTTTGCCATCATCAAGTAAGCCCTTCAATTTAGCATGTGCCATATCCCTGGCTACAATCATAGTCCCGCTAAGATTTAAACGTGTCTTCACCGGATAGCCGTCCAGCTGATCAAGAATGTCTTCCATTGGCTGGTCCAGATCAATATTCACTGCAGGTGTAAGATCCGGTATTTCTCCTGAAAGAAAACGAGCCGGATTCTTTTCGAGCTCCTCAAGAAAAATCCCTTCAGAAGTTATCTTTGCCCTGACATTTCTGTCTGCACTGCAACTAACACCAAGTCCGACCGGACAAGATGCAGCATGCCTGGGCAAACGGATGACCCTTACATCATGAACAAAATATTTACCCCCGAACTGTGCTCCAATACCGCTGTCCCTGCAAATATTCTCTACAATCCCTTCCCATTCCCTGTCACGAAAGGCCCTGCCCCCAGAGTTGCCTTTATCCGGCAGGTTGTCGTAATATCCTGCAGATGCCAGCTTAACTGTTTTAAGTGTCGCATCTGCTGAAGTTCCTCCCACAACCAGGGCCAGGTGATAAGGCGGACAGGCAGAAGTGGAAAGGTCAAAGATCTTTTCGGTGACAAACTTTTTCAGGTTATCAGGAGTTAACAATGATTTTGTCTGTTGATATAAAAATGTCTTATTTGCCGATCCGCCTCCTTTGGCAATAAATAAAAATTCATATGTATCTCCTTCTCCTGCAAATATTTCTATCTGTGCCGGCAGATTAGTTCCGGTGTTCTTCTCTTCAAACATCGAGAAAGGGACAACCTGGGAATATCTTAAGTTTTTGCTTTGATAGGTATGGAAAATACCCTTCGACAAATACCTGGCATCATTAGCTCCCGTAAAAACATTTTCCCCTTTTTTACCATAAACTATAGCAGTGCCGGTATCCTGACATGTGGGAAGCTCGCCACCGGCTGCCACTATTTGATTCAACAACATGGTATATGCTACAAAACGTTCATTTTCAGAAGACTCCGGATCCTCAAGCATTTGGGACAGCTTCTTAAGGTGCGATTCCCGTAAATAGAAGGAGACATCGGAAAAAGCTTCACGTGCAATAAACTCTAATCCTTCCGGCTCAATTTTCAATATTGTTCGCCCGTCAATATTATGTGACGAGATATAATTCCTGGTAAGCAGTCTGTATCTCGTATTGTCTTTTATCACAGGGAAGGGTTCCTGATATTCAAAATCAGTCATTTTCGGAAATTTTAAATATTTGTATAAAAGCAAATATAATACCTCTGTCAATATTAATGCATATTTTTGATAAATAGTAAACTTCCGGTTTATTTTGCCTGTCGCAGAATATTGTTATTTTTAATGGCCAAATTAATATCATGGAACATTCCACTGCTGCAAAATTTTGTAAAAGATCAAAAAAAATCTTTTGGTTATGGGACTTCCTCTTTTACCGGGAATGGCTTACTGAAATGGAAATTCGTTTGAGGTTAATGCTTATCCTGTTTTTGATTTTCACATTTTGCATACCGGAAACTTACTCACAAACCAGTTCTCTTTCAGTAAAGACAGGGATATCAAAAAAATTAACTTCCAAATTTAAATCCTCCGGGAGAATTTTTCTTTTTGTAAGCAAGAGTAAACTAAGTCAGCCCCGCCTGAATACCTGGCCAGACAATTCAAATAACATATTTGCAGGAACCATGGAAGAGTGGAATGTCGACAGTAGTTTCATCTTTGACGGAAATGTTGAGCTGACTAAATCAACAGCTATTTCACTTAACGAAATACCTCATGGCAGATATCGGATTCAGGTTGTGTGGGACCAGAACCGGGAAGAGGCAGGAATAAACTCTCCGGGAAACTTCTACAGCGAGGCTGTAACTG
>JAAYJR010000435.1 GCA_012522835.1 Bacteroidales bacterium | reverse complement strand
CTCAAATGAAATGGATAACAGATTACCAGTACGTTCGTGGAATCAATTTATTAGTACTCAGTAATTACCCGGTATCAAAAGATAATTGGTTATTAGGTGCATTGAGACCAATGTTTGGTCCGGAAAATCCTTTCTGGAACTACATGGATAACTATCATGGATATTTAGCAAGACTGGGTTATCTGCTGAGTCTGGGAAAAGCTGATGTTAAAACAGCTGTATATTATCCTGTCAGGGATATCTGGGCAGGGGGTCCGGATGTTGAGGCTATATGTGTTGCAAATGATGAACTGGTAAAGACACTCCTTGAAAATCAATGTGATTTTGATTTTATAGATGATGATATATTGGAAAATGACGATACTGAAATTAGTAATGGCAACCTGATGATTGGTTCAATGTGCTATAATACAATTTGCCTGTCACAGAACAGATTTATGTCGGACAAATCAATTTCAAGACTCGAGAAGTTCATTTCCGGTGGTGGAAGAATATTCCTGATTGATGATTCAAATAGTGGCATTAATAAACCAAAAGGAGTAAAAACAGTAACCTTGTCTGACATTTCTTCATTTTTAACACCAACGGTTGCGTTGGAGTCCCCCAATGTCAATATCCGCGTATGCAAGCGGACTCTAAGCGATTGTTCAATATATTTCGTGACAAACGAGGATAGTTTAGCGACATCATGCAAACTTCAGTTTAAGGAATCTGACAATTTAATACAACTGGATCCTGAAACGGGCGAATGTCTGACTCCCGTAAATGCTATTCGTACATCTGAAGGCTGGGAATTACCATTACATCTTAATTTTGCGGGGTCAGCAGTTATCATTTTCAGTAATCAAAGCTATCCGTTGTCAGCTGCTCCGGCTTTTTCGGATGAAGAGATCCGGACTTTATCTGAGGGTTGGACGTTCAGAAAGGTCAGGGAATTTGTGGTAACCGGAGATGACCTGGAAGTCAGGGAACTCACATCAGAAAAACACGTTAATATTTCACTTGGTGACTGGAGAGAAGTTGTTGGAAATATTTACTCAGGGGATGTCGAATATGAAGTCAGATTCAAATGTCCGGTTTCTGTGAAAAACAGTGCAGAAATACTCGACCTTGGGGATGTGCGTTATGCCTGCCAGGTCTCCCTGAATGGAGAACAACTTGGCAAAAAACTTTGGAAACCGTACGCATATAATATCAAAGGTAAGATAAAAGGAGGCGATAATATATTAAAGGTAATTGTCACCAACAGCCTGGCCAATCAATATGTCTATACAAATAAACTTGATAAATGGCCTGAAGTAAAACTTGGTCCCTATCATAGCAGACAGCTTGTATTTGAAAAAGAATCAGTGGCAAGCGGACTTTTTGGTCCTGTAACCATAAAAAAGACGCGTTAATTATTTAAAATTGAGTTGTATTTGAAAAGAGTCATTAACACTTTTTTCAATTAAATAGTTGTGGAATCTAAAATATAAAATCCTGAATCGAACTGTAGTGTTAAAAACAGAAATGAAAGAACGGCTTCACAGCATTGACACCCTTAGAGGACTTGCAATGTTTTTGATCCTGGCTATTGATATCGGAGGGGCTCCGGTATTTCGTACATTTACTGAATTGTGGGGAGATAATTTTGCAAAGGTTGCTGCCACTCAATTTAGTTACGGTTTTACCGATCAATTGAGATTGTGTCATATTGCTATGCCTATGTTCCTTTTTATCGTTGGCGTGGTAATTCCCTTATCTGTTGGGAACCGATTGAAAAAGAGTGGTAAGAAGGGGATATACCTCCATATTGTCAGGCGCTCGGTTATCTTATTTGTGCTGGGATTAATTGCCGGCGGACATTTACTTCAGCTGAAGTTTGAGAATATGCCTCTTTATAATAATGTCCTTGAATATATAAGTATAGGTTACCTGGTTTGTGCAATATTAATAACTGTTGGAACGCCATTCAGAGTTTTGGTTTCTCTGACTGTATTTCTTCTTGTTTTGTATTGGGCCCTGTTTTTATTTATCCCTGTTCCCGGATGGGAGGGCGATCCTTTTTCAGGTGAAATGAACCTTGCCATCTATCTTGACAATATTGTCCTTGGAAGATTTCATAAACCAGGTTCATGGCAGGTTCTGGCGACAATAAATTTTATTTCAAATATGCTTCTGGGGGTACTTATGGGTAAGATCATTTTTGGAGAAAGGAAAGATATGTCAAAATTCAAATACCTGTTTCTGTCCGGTTTGCTTATGTTGGCATCAGGTATAATATGGGGAGAGGTTTTTCCGGTTATCAGAAGTTTATGGACCAGTTCATATGTGCTTGTAACATGTGCCATATCAACAATATTACTGGCCCTGTTCTATTATATAATTGATATCAGGGGTTATTCACAATGGACTTTTTTCTTTATTGTCTTTGGGGTTAACTCTATTGTAATATACTTGATGGCCCATATGTTTGATTTCAGGTTAATTGGGAATATATTTGTTGGGGGATTAAGTAGCTTATTCCCTTTAAATATTTCGAATTTCATCCAGGCAGTGGGGGCTATGGCGGTTATGTGGCTGATTATGTATTGTATGTACAGAAAGAGGACTTTTATTAAAATTTGATCTATATGAAATCAATTATAGTAATAGTGATTATGATGAGTTTGGGTCCATGCAGCACACGGACTTTCATCAAAAAAGATTTTTTTAATTACCCTTACAATAAAGTATATGATTATTATGTAATTGAAGCCTGGCGCGATCTTGGCGAAACATTGCCAGCCTATACTCCGGAGATGGTGGAGAGGCATTCACGGCTTATAGGAAAGCTGCCCTGGGTGAGTCCTGTTCCATCGGCTGACAAAATGATGGTGATTGGCATGACTCCGGGCTGGCCAAAAAATTCTGCTTACCCGGATGATCCTGAAATACCTCCGCAAAAAATATTTGGATACCAGATAACAGACCCGGGGTCTGAAGGTCATAAACTAAAGATAATTCTTACATCGGGCAATCATGCTACAGAATTTACGGGCAACTGGGTTTTAGAGGGTATGGTTAATTTTATTGCAGGAGATGACCCGGAGGCAAAATTTCTCAGGCAAAAAGCAATATTTTATGTTTATCCTGATGTAAATCCCGAGGGCCGCTATCAGGCTGTTCACAGGATAAACCTGCAAGTTGCTCCCGATCCAAATGCAGGTACTGACATGCGAAAGAGGGGTAATCCTGAGCTTTATGCAGCAGGTGAAGGAGACCATAACCGTATCTGGAATACCCGCGGGAAGTTTTCAACTATTGATGTTATAACAGGTTCCATGATGAAGGATATGGGAGGAGAGGCTGATTACATGTGGGATATGCATGGCCCTCAGACTACAGGCAATTGGCGCACACCAAGTGATGAAGCCCGTACCAATGCTTATGCCAGGGCTTTGCTGAAAAGAGAGCCTGATATTGTGCGCTGTGGTCCGGAAAGCGGGTTTAAGGTTAATGTGGCAAAAGGTCCCGAAGGAAAGATCGGGTTGTATGTGTTAAGTGGAGAGGGACAGCGGGTTAAATATCCTTATGTTTATGAACCAGGAGGTTGGAGCCGTGAACGTCTGATGGAGTCGGGCAGAAATATAGCGCTTGCTTTTTATGATATACTAAGATGAATAATTTCTGAAATAGAGGGACATCTATTTTTATTTTCTTATGATTAAAATTAATGATTTTCAAAGATATAATATAGGCTGCCCCGGTTTTAAAAGGAATAATTTTCCGTTTAATTTGATCTTGATCCTGGATGCTTTTGCAATCCTGCTGGTCTCTGTTTTATTTGATGGCTGCAGTCCTGACCCGGGTAAATCAGTAAGGTTAGTACAAACGATCAACAGAGACTGGACTTTTAATTATCTTCCCTTTAATGAACCTGACAGTATGGTTATGTTACCTTCTTATGATGACTCCCGCTGGCAGGCTGTGGCATTGCCACATACCTGGTCTGTGTATGAGACAACAGGGGAGGTACATCCTTTTATTTATAATGCTTCAGAGAGGGACAACCCATACTGGTGGTATGGCTGGGGTTATTACAGGAAGAGGTTCTTCATCGATAAATCACTGGCTGACAAAAAGGTTTTTATAGAGTTTGACGGGGTTCAGAAATATTCACGAGTCTATCTTAACGGAAATTTTGTGGGTGACCACAAAGGCGGGTTTACAAGTTTTTATTTTGATGTTACTGACCATATCTCATGGGATGGGGAGAATCTCCTTGCAGTTGCAGTGAGCAACAGACGTAACGACAGTCACAGGATACCTCCTATGACTGCAGGAAACTGGAATGTATACGGGGGGATTTACAGGGATGTAAGACTGGTTGTGAAAAACCGGGTTCACATTCCTTTCCAGGGAAGCTATAAACATGAAGGAGGCACGTTTGTTACAACACCCCTGGTAACTAATGAAAGTGCTGATGTGAGGGTGATCACCTGGGTGAAGAATGAACAGGAGAGATTACAGAAGGTTAGGCT
>JAAYJR010000516.1 GCA_012522835.1 Bacteroidales bacterium | reverse complement strand
CAACTGCAAAATACCAGGTAGGATTTTGAAGGGGATTATACACTGGTGGTTTTTCCGTTTCTTAAGTATTCTAAAAAATCGCCCGGGGAAACTGCAAATGAAATTGGAAATTTTATTGTTTCAGAAATTCAGGAGATAGAATCATTTAATGTGATTAATGGATTTCTGAATCTCGTTATTTGTGATGATTATTGGGTCAGTGCCTTATTGAAAGCAGTTAATGAAGAAAATTACGGATTTACAAACATCAGTGAACATTCTAAGCTGGTAATGGTTGAATATTCATCCCCAAATACCAATAAGCCATTACATCTTGGCCACATAAGAAATAATTTGCTGGGGTTTTCCCTTGCAGAGATTTTAAAAGCAAATGGCCACCGAGTAGTTAAAACCAATATTGTAAATGACAGGGGTATACATATCTGCAAGTCTATGCTCGCGTGGCAAAAGTGGGGCAGAGGAGAAACCCCGGAGAGCACAGGGGGAAAAGGTGATCATTTTGTAGGTGAGTTGTATGTTGAATTTGATAAACATTATAAAGAAGAGATAGAAGAACTTGTTAACAAAGGTTATTCTAAAAAAGAAGCTGAAGAGAATGCCTCTCTGATACAGGAAGCAAGAGAACTGCTGATAAAATGGGAAGCCGGCGACAAAGAAACTGTTAATTTGTGGAGAACCATGAATGAGTGGGTTTATGAAGGGTTTGATGTTACCTACAGAAAGCTGGGAGTTGATTTTGATAAAATATATTATGAATCAGATACCTATATTGCCGGCAGGGAAGAGGTTTTACGGGGAGTTGACAACGGGATCTTCTATAGAAAAGAGGATGGTTCGGTTTGGGCTGACCTGACAAAAAATGACCTTGACCATAAGCTTTTGTTGCGAAGTGACGGAACCTCAGTGTATATGACCCAGGATATAGGCACGGCTAAGATGCGGTTTAATGATTTTAAAATCGACCAGATGATTTATGTTGTGGGAAATGAACAGAATTATCATTTTGAGGTGCTGTCAATTTTGCTTGATAAACTTGGATACGAATGGGGCAGGGATCTTTACCATTTTTCCTATGGAATGGTGGAACTCCCCTCCGGCAAGATGAAATCCAGAGAGGGAACTGTGGTAGATGCAGATGACCTGATTGCAGAAATGGAAGATTATGCCAGGCAAATGTCGCAGGAACTTGGTAAACTTGAAAATCTCACCCGGGAAGAAGCAGAAAATAATTATGAGATTATAGCATTGGGAGCACTGAAATATTTTATTTTAAAAGTCGACCCTAAGAAAAATATGCTTTTTAATCCCCAGGAATCAATTGATTTTAATGGAAATACGGGTACCTTTATTCAATATACCTATGCCCGAATTAAGTCTGTCTTAAGGAAAGCTGCAGAGAGAAATATTAATTATAAAACAGAGCTAAGTCCCGATACCCTCCTTTCAAATAAAGAAAAAGATATTATTAAAAGAATTTCAATGTTCCCTGATATTGTAAAAGAAGCAGGCAAGGAGTATAGTCCTGCTCTTATAGCTAATTATTGCTATGAGTTGGTTAAAGAGTATAATCAGTTTTATCAGGATCATTCAATTCTGCATGAATCCAATACAATAAAACGTAATTTACGGTTAATTCTATCGTTAACAACAAGCCGGATAATTAAAAAAAGTATGCAACTGCTGGGTATTAAAGTGCCTGAGAGAATGTAAAAAAAAGGGGTATAAAACCCCTTTGTAAAATATTAGAATAACTGATTTAATGGTATAGAAAATCACCTTCTTTAAATAGATATGCCTTTTTTTATAGAAAGGTAACCTGATAATTAATTATTTTATAAGTTTATCCTCCAATTTTTAAACAAAGCCATTAATCGTATTTTTGATCATTTTGGTCATATTTTAATTTTTAATTATATACAGGGTTACCTTTTTGAATTTTATTGAATTTAATTATAACAAAGTATGACAAGTTATTCTGATGAACAGATCCTAAAAGGGATATTAAGACATGATAATCTTATTTTACAATATATATATAAGCAATACTATTATAAAGTTAATTACTTTATAAAGAAGAACAGTGGTAATGAAGATGATGCATGCGACATATTTCAGGAAGCTATTATAGTTATATACAGGAAGTTGAAAGAAAACGAATTGGTGATTGAGACAAGTTCTTTTCAGAGTTATTTATTTTCGGTTTGTCGTTTTTTATGGTTGAAGCAACTTAAAAAGAGGCGTGACGAAAAAGAAAAAATATATGAAACCATGCCTTTTCAGGAAGAACTTTATGATGAAAACCTGGTTACTATTATTGACAAAAATGAATAGTTTAGTTTATACCAGAAACATTTTAATAACCTGAGTTCCGACTGTCAAAAGTTGTTACAGTTGTTTTTTGAAAAGGTACCGCTTAGGGAGATTGCCAGTATAATGGGGTATAAAGGGGAGAAATATGCTAAAAAAAGAAAATATACCTGTAAGGAGATATTGGTTAGCAGAATAAAACAGGATAAAGAATTTAAAAAAATAATTGAAGATGATACCTAAAATTAAATGGATTGACTGGATTGGTGAATATCAGAAGAGCGATCTTAATGGTCATGGACGGCTCAATTTTGAAAATAGCCCCAATTACATGGATGACGATCCTGAACTGGAAAATGAAATACGAGATGCCCTGCAGGAGAAGGATATAATTCAGCTGCGAACAAAACTCCGTGAAATTGTAAAGCCTGCAGCAAAAGATAAAAGTTATTTTGAATTACTTGAAGATTTTACTACAATTGATGAGCTAAGTTTAAGTGTGCCCCCTGACGAATTGCTCGATTTTTATGATTCTCTCCCCAAAGTTCACATTTATCAACATAAAATTTCCGAAAAAGAGACCATTCATCAGTTTTATAAACAACAAATGCATGTTGATGCAGATGAAGAATTTGATTTGGATCTTAATGATTGTGAATTGGACGGACTTGAGGAGGCAATTCTTGAAAAAGATATTATGGATCTCCGAAATAAATTATCACGGGTTTCCAAAACTGTTTCAGT
>JAAYJR010000218.1 GCA_012522835.1 Bacteroidales bacterium | reverse complement strand
GAGGATGAATAATCAACGAGTTGCCCTGTATTATTGTTTGTACAGAAAACCAGTCCGTCTTTGTAATAAACAGGTGAAAACTCATCAAACCTGTCAGTGCTGAAGGACGTTCTCCTGCTGGTGTAAGTTTCGTCCTGTGCCGAGACAAATGCAGTGAAAAAAGATATTATAAATAGTAAAGAAAATTTTTTATTCATGATCCAAATGTATGAAAAAGAATTCCGGGTTAGAGGTTTGGGGTTCGGGTGTAGAAATGTGAGTCTCAAAATATAAGGGGATTGGCTACATCCACCTGGTATCTGAAGACATATCGCAGCATCACTTCATGTGAACCGTTGCTGTACCGGCCTATCTTGCCGAAATCGAAATCGTAGGTATATCCTATCCTCAACTGGTTATTAACTGAAAACTGCAGCAAAGCCACTACCGATCTGTCGTTTTTGTATGATAAGCCTGTCCATAACCTGTCATAGAGACTGAAATGGACATTTATATCGTACATCAGTTTGTTTCCTGCTGACAGTGTTAACAAGGCAGAGGGCAACATCTTCACTTTTTCTGATAGAGTAACAAGGTAACCGGTATTCAGCATATAGGAATAATCTTCCGGCTTGAACATGAGGGAATATTTGTTCTTGTCGAAATCGAACCTGTAACTGAGCAGCCGTGGAATGGAAAAACCCAGAAAGAAATCTCCGCTGGTATAGTAAGTCCCGAAACTGAAGTCAGGAACAGCAAACATACGCGTATCGATAAGGTAATAATCGTCTTCGGGATCAAGTACTATAAGGTCCGACCATGCAGTGTTGGTAGTCAACAGTCCTGCTCCCAGACCAAAGGATAGAAAACCTCCCTGCTTCATGTGTATCCTGTAAGCGTAAGTAGTAGCTATCTGGGTCTCTTTGCTCACTCCCATTTTGTCACTGACGATCATCAGGCCCAATCCCAGTTTTGAACTGAGCACAGGGGCATCAACAGCAAGAGTCATTGTCTGTGGCGATCCGGGGATACCCACCCATTGCCGTCTGAAAAAAGATGCAACATTCAGAGCCCCCCGTCCTCCTGCATAAGCCGGATTTATCGATAACGGATTCAGGATATAATGATCCGTGACAGGCGTAAGCTGACCCCAGAGAGTTGTTGGAATCAGTATCAGAACGAGAATTTTAAGTATACGATTCATTATGTATCAATTTAATCATTCAAGGTTCAAAGTTCAAAGTTCAAGGTTCAAGGTTCAAAGTTCAAAGTTCAAAGTTCAAAGTTCAAAGTTCAAAGTTCAAGGTTCAGGGTTCAAGGTTCAGGGGTTTATACTTTGAACCTTTGAAATCACTTTTCCTCAGGTAAAACATAAGTGAAGATATTTTTCTGTTTAAAGTGCTGGTAAGGCTTATCAATTCCCTAAGAGTATCTTCTTTTATATATTCAGAATCAAATGCCCGATAAGATTGAGACCGGCATTCTCCACACGAACCTTTGGAAATACTTAAAAACTGAACAAATTCTTTATTCCCATCTCTTTCGAACCCTTCGGCAATGTTATCCATAATTGATCCGGCAGATGTCCTGATCTGTTCCTTAAATTTATAATCTTTACAAAAAGGTTCCTTTTCAGTAAGTTCAAAAATAAATTTATTCAAAGCTCTGGCCTCTTTCCATATCTCCAGATCCTCAAATTTTTCAACCTTCATATCTTTTTATCTATAATTTATCCCTGTGAAATACAAAAAACCTGAAACCTGGAACCTGAAACCTGGAACCAGAAACCTGAAACCTGGAACCTGGAACCTGGAACCTGGAACTCAGAACACCAAATCCCTTAATAATTATCTTCTTATAACAATATATCCGCTCAAAGACTTACCGTTAGAAGCTTTAATTATCCAGAAGTAAGTATCATCGGGCAGTTCTTTTCCGTTATCGTCGAGACCGTTCCAGTCGTTCCGGTAATTTTCATCATGGAACACCTGTAATCCCCGGCGGTCGAATATTACCAGCTCTGTTTTCCCCAGTGTCTCTTCCAGTCCGCGTAATATGAAATACTCATTATAAGGGTCTCCGTTAGGTGTGATGAGAGTAGGAACCACGAGGTCGTTAATGGTTATTGTGACATAATCGACTGCAGGAGGGCATACACCGTTGGTGACTGTCCACGCCAGTATATTTTCATTGACAACCAGATCAGAAACGAATGTTTTCGGATCGTTCTCATCGGAGAAGGTACCTGACCCTTTTGTCACTGACCACATTCCTGTACCTACAACAGGTACATCTGCATCGAGTTGTAATTCGAAGATATAATCCATCCCGACATCCCCGCCTGCATAAGCTTCCGGCATCTGATCAGCGGCTACAATGACCTGTTTTATTGTGAAATATCCAGCTGTTGTAGTACCTTTTATGTAATAGACTCCCGGAGGTGCAGCTTCAGGGTTTTCAAGAGTATCTGTTCCCTCTGCATCGAGCCAGTAAGTAAATATAAGTCCCTCATCTGAACCTTCCGTTATCTCAGGATCTGTGAGGTTGGCAGTCTGGTTTGAACATATTGTATCAGGATTATTGATCACCAGATCCGGAGGACCCGGACGGGCATTTATCACTACATT
>JAAYJR010000098.1 GCA_012522835.1 Bacteroidales bacterium | reverse complement strand
TTTAACGACATATAAAGAGTATGATTATCCATTTATTCGCTTACCAATTTTGAAACAAAATGAGTTTTTATATGAAACAATCCTTGATGATTTATCACAAAGGGATATTGGGACTATTTTCCACGAATGTGGGATAAATCCTGAGAGTGAGATCCCAATTGAAGAACAAGACCCTAAACCACCCAAGGATAGAAAACAATTAGATGAAATTGTATTTGACGCTCTGGAATTAACAGAAAATGAAAGAAAAGAGGTTTACCGTACAATCTGTAAAATAGTTTGGAATCGAATTACCAGAGCAAATAGTGTCAATAATTAAATTAAGAGAATCATGTCAAACAACTTTATAACAAATAACGCAGGTCAGAAAAGCCTGAAAGCCAGGCTGAACACCCTGATTGGCATCAGCGAAGAGCTCAAGTTCTTAGTGGGTTTCTTTTATTTTTCAGGCTGGAAAGAATTGTTTCAAGGCCTGATAAACAACCCCACCATATAAATGAAACTGCTTGTTGGCCTGCAGGTCGATATGTTGGTTGGAGATTTGGTGGTTGAGCATTCGCACCAGGAGGATAAGCTTTCGGACGATGATAAGTTCCTTAAGTTTATGAGCTCGGTAAGCAAAGCCCTGAATACCGACGATGTGGATACCGAGCAATTTTACAACCAGGTGTTTTTCTTCCTTGAAATGATTGAGTCGGGGCGGTTGATTATCAAAAAGACAAAAAACCCCAATCACGCAAAAATCTATTTGTTTCAGTTAAATGAACACCAGGCCAACCTTCAGGGCATGAAGGGCCAGTTTATAACTGGAAGCAGTAACCTGACCAACGCTGGTCTTTCGGGTCAGGAGGAGTTCAATGTGGAAATCAAAGATTATGGCTTTAACGATGCCAACCAGTATTTTGATGAGTTATGGGAAGATGCAGTACCTGTTACTGAGCATGACGGCCGCAGGCAAATCCTGATTGATTATATCGGTCAAAAAACACATGCCGCGAAAGTTACTCCATTTGAAGCCTATGCCCTTATTCTGAAAACCTTTATTGATTTACAGCAGCAGAAACATATAATGCCTGTGGTTCAGGAGCTGCTTCAGAAAAATGGCTTTAAAGAATTTGCATACCAGATAGATGCCGTAAATCAGGCCCTGGGCATTATCAATGAATACAATGGTGTTGTGATTGCCGATGTGGTAGGTTTGGGTAAATCTGTGGTTGCTGCCCTTATCGCAAAAAACCTGGATAGGAAAACATTGATTATTTGTCCGCCCGGACTGATAGGCAACAAAAATGAAAGCACAGGCTGGTGGGAGTATGTTGACAGCTTTGAACTGAATTGCGATATTGAAAGCCGTGGAAAAATTGAAGAAATTGCAGAATTTATAGATCGGAAAAACATTGAAGTGGTTATTATTGATGAAGCCCATTATTACAGAAACCAGGATACGGATGACTATGAAGCCTTATTGAAAATTTGCCAGGGGCGAACAGTAATTTTGCTTTCTGCCACACCTTTCAACAACTCTCCGGCCGATATTTTTTCTTTGTTAAAGCTTTTTATTGTGCCAGGCAAGTCAGGTATTACCATTGACGATGACCTGGAAGCACTTTTTGCTGCATATGGCACCCGTTTCCGAAAACTTTCTGAAATAATGAAAAACCACAAGTCGAAAAGTGAAAAAAAACGAGTCAAAGCAAGAAGGCTTTATCTTGAGTTATTTGGTCCGGGAGAAATAGACTTAAAGAAAGTCAGAAGTGAAACCCAACGCCTGGCCACCCAAATAAAAAATGTCATTTCACCTGTGGTAATC
>JAAYJR010000049.1 GCA_012522835.1 Bacteroidales bacterium | reverse complement strand
TGCAGCTGCAGGATTTACAATAGTTCCCGCTCATGTAGTAGCAGGATTGGGGCATAAGGCTCCAAGTGATAAACTCAATATTGTAGGAGTCGGGGTAGGAGGTATGGGTTTTGCTAACCTTAAAAACCTGGAATCAGAAAATATCATAGGCCTGTGTGATGTTGACTGGGGCTATACAGGCGGTAACGGTGTATTTGACCGCTTCCCGAAGGCAAAGAAATATAAAGACTGGCGTAAGATGTACGACGAATTGGGCAGACAATTTGATGCGGTTGTAGTCGCCACTGCAGACCACACTCATGCCATAATCGCTTCCCATGCAATCACTATGGGCAAGCATGTATATGTACAAAAGCCACTTACTCATTCAGTTTATGAATCACGCTTGCTGACCAGGCTAGCTAAAAAACATAAAGTTGCCACCTCGATGGGTAACCAGGGATCATCAGGAGAAGGAGTGAGCCTGACAACAGAATGGCTTAGCAACGGAGAAATAGGCGACGTCACCAAAGTAGAATCTTTCACCGACCGACCAATATGGCCGCAGGGACTTAACACTCCGGAACAGGGTCACTGGGTACCTGAAACCCTTGACTGGGATCTTTTTACCGGTCCTGCAAAAATGCGTCCTTTCAATCAGTTATACCACCCGTGGAACTGGCGTGGCTGGTGGGATTACGGTACCGGCGCCCTGGGAGATATGGCCTGCCATATTCTTCATCCCGTATTTGTGGGACTTGAACTGGGTTATCCTATTCATGCACAGGGAAGCTCAACCTTGTTACTACAGGATTGCGCACCAAATGCACAGTCTGTAAAACTTACATTCCCTGAAAGAAAACCAGTCAAAAAAATGAAAATGAAACTTCCACAGGTTGATGTTTACTGGTATGACGGAGGCATCAAACCAATGCTGCCCGACGGATGGCCTGCAGGGAAAAATCCAAATGACAGCGGTGGTGGAGCTATTTTCTATGGAACTAAAGATACGCTGATATGCGGATGCTACGGTAAAAATCCATGGCTGCTTTCAGGCCGTGTGCCAAATGCGCCCAAATTCCGCCGCAGAATCGAAACCAGTCATGAAATGGACTGGGTAAGAGCCTGCAAAGAAAGCCCGGAAAACCGCGTCCCTACTGCATCTGACTTCAGCGAAGCAGGGCCATTCAATGAAATGGTAGTAATGGGAGTACTCGCAGTCAGACTTCAGTCCCTGAATAAAATACTGGATTGGGATGGTGAAAAAATGCAGTTTACCAACCTGAATGATAATGAAACTATCAGTACCGTTATTAAAGATGGTTTTGAAATCCATGACGGTCACCCAACATTTAAAAAGACCTGGACAGATCCTGTTCCGGCAAAAGATTTTGCTGCCGAACTGATCAATCACACATATCGTGAACCATGGAAGTTACCAGATATGCCTGCGTAATATATTTAAAGACAAAAGACAATAAATATCTATACGGTCATTGAACGGCACACTGAATTTTCACTTTCAGAGTCTGTAATTTATTATTTGCAGCTGCTAATTCAGGTGCCGTTTAATCTTTTTTTTCTAATTTGCGCCCTCCGGCATTCCGGTTGCTAATGTGGATTAAAATATGAATTCAAAAAAAGAAGTTTCCAGGCGTACGTTTATTGGATTAAGCGCTACAACAGCTGCAGGGTTTACTATTTTACCGTCAAAAGTAATTTCAGGATTGGGATATACAGCCCCCGGCGATAAACTCAATATAGCAGGTATTGGAGTAGGTGGCCAGGGTTATTCTAACCTCAGGAATATGGAGACTGAAAATATTGTGGCTTTGTGCGATGTCGACCAGGAATATGCAGGGAACAATTCATTCAGGCGCTGGCCAATGGCAAAGACTTATAAAGATTACCGCCAGATGTTTGAACAACAAAAAGATATCGATGCTGTTATGATTGCCACTCCCGACCATAACCATGCATTACCCGCCCTTATGGCCATACGTGAACAAAAGCATGTCTTTCTCCAAAATCCACTAACCCATTCAATTTATGAATCAAGAGCGCTTAATGATGCGGCAAAAAGATATGGTGTTGCCACGCAAATGGGCAACCAGGGAGATTCGGATGAAGGCATTCGCCGTATCTGCGAATGGATCTGGGCAGGTGTAATAGGAGAAGTCACAAATGTTGATGCATGGACCACGAGGCCGGTATGGAACAGAGACCTGCTTACGCCTGACAAAGGTAAAAGGGTACCCCGTGATCTCGACTGGGAGCTGTTTATAGGTCCGGCACAATGGCGCGATTATAATCCTGACTACCATCCATGGAACTGGCGCAGGTGGTGGGACTTCGGTACAGCTACCCTGGGTGAAATGGGAACACATATTTTAAATGCACCATTTAAAGCATTAATGTTAAAATTCCCCTCAGCTGTTACAGCCAGTTCAACACCTTTCAATATCTATTCACCGCCCAAATCTTCATTGGTGAGATTTGAGTTTTCCAGGAGAGATAATCTGCCGAAGGTAGCAATGCCGGAAGTGACAATTAACTGGTATGACGGTGGTGTGCTGCAACCAAGACCGGATGAGCTAAAAAATGGTGAACCTATGGGAGATGAAACCGGAGGATGTATCTTTTATGGTACCCGGGGTAAGATCATGTGCGGAACATACGGACAAAATCCCACACTTCTGCCCACTTCTGAAATGGAAAATTTCCAGGAACCTCAAAAATCAATACGCCGGATATCTGATGCATTGCAGGGAGGCCATGAACAAGACTGGATACGTGCATGTAAGGAACCTGCAGAAAGAAGATTGCAGGCATCCTCAAATTTTGAAGAATCAGGTCCCCTGACAGAAATGATACTTCTGGGGGTACTGGCCTTAAGAATGCAAAGCCTCAAAAGAAAATTTTTATGGGACGGCCCGAATATGCAAATTGCAAATCTGGATTCAGGGGATGTACTCAGAATACTTACAAAAAATGAATTTGAGATAGTTAATGGCGCACCCAAAATTAACAGAGAATATGCTTCACTTATTGCCTATGAAACAGTGCAGGAATGGATCAGACATTCCTACAGGCAGGGGTGGGAGCAGATCTGATCAAAATTTTAAACTATGCAAAAACCTGTAATCATAACATTACTCCTGCTGCTCAGTTTCCTGACATATTCGCAGAGATACCAAAGTACCTGGGAGTCGATCGACAGCCGTCCGGTCCCGGAATGGTTCCTCGACAGTAAATTCGGCATATTCATCCACTGGGGTGTCTATTCAGTACCTGCTTGGGCCCCGACTGATGCAGATATACCGGTTTATTCAAAATATTCAGAATGGTATTGGAGGCGCATTAATGATGACAGCGAGGCAGGAAAATTATTCAGGAACCACCACAATGAATATTATGGTGAGAATTTCAGATATCAGGACTTTGCCGGACAGTTTAAAGCTGAAAATTTTTATCCTGAAAAGTGGGCTGAACTTTTCAAAAGGGCAGGTGCCAGGTATGTTGTACTGACTTCCAAACATCATGAAGGTTTTACTCTCTGGCCAAGTGAACACAGCTGGAACTGGAACAGCATGGACATAGGGCCCCACCGGGACCTTTGCGGTGAACTTACGGAAGCAGTCAAAGATGCCGGACTGCACATGGGATTTTACTATTCACTGTATGAATGGTATAATCCGCTTTACCACAACAACCTGGAAAAATATGTAGATGACCATATGATCCCCCAGCTGAAGGATCTTGTAACCAGGTACGAACCAGATATCGTCTGGCCCGACGGCGAATGGGACCACCCGAGCGAAAAGTGGAAAAGCACACAATTCCTTTCATGGCTCTATAACGAATCTCCTGTGAGAGACAATGTATGTGTTAACGACCGCTGGGGAAAAGAGACAAGAGGAGTACACGGAGGTTACTACACTACCGAATATGAACTGGTACACGATAAAAAAGGCCCGGCCGGAAGTGGACGACCCTGGGAAGAGTGCCGCGGTATAGGAAATTCATTTGGATACAACCGGATGGAGAGTGCTGAACACTATATGGCTTCAGATGAGTTAATAGATGTGCTGATAATGAAAGTAGCCGCAGGCGGTAATTTACTGCTGGATGTCGGCCCGACAGCTGACGGACGAATACCTGTAATACAGCAACAACGCCTGCTGGACATGGGAAAATGGCTTGAAGTCAATGGAGAAGCAATTTACCATACCAGAAAGTGGGATGGATCAGCAGAAAATGAAACTGGTAATATTTACTTTACAAAAAAAGGAAATGACCTCTATGTTTTATGTACTGAAATTCCTACAAGCCCTATAGTGATTAAAGGGATCAACAAGGCCGGGAAAGTCACAATGCTCGGTTTTAACGGTAAAGTAAATTCAAAAAAGAGAGGGGATACTCTTGTAATAAATGTCCCTGTCATAACTACTGCAGACAAACCTGTAAGTTATGCATGGGTTTTTAAAATCGAAAATGTAATATAAAAATTAAAAATATGAACAGAGCACAACTATTTTTAAAAGAGCACAAAATGACTGCCTCTGATTTGAATATCGGAGAATTATGTAATCTATTCATTAAGGAGATGGAAAATGGCCTGGAGGGAAGGAACAGCTCCCTGATAATGATTCCCACCTACATTGAGGTCAACAAACAAATTACTGCTAATCAACCGGTTATAGCCATTGATGCAGGAGGGACCAATTTCAGAACAGCCAAGGTTTATTTCAATGACAAGATGGAATTGATAACTGAAAAGTTGAAAAACGGAAAAATGCCTGCTGTTGAAAAGGAACATTCCAAAAAGGAGTTTTTTGAAACAATGGCCGGTTACTTAAATGAGTATATCAATGATTCAGATAAAATAGGGCTCTGTTTCTCGTATGCAGTTGAAATATATCCCAACAAAGATGGCAGGCTTCTGGAATGGAGCAAGGAGATCAAAGCTCCTGAAGTTATTGGTGAAATGGTTGGTAAGAACCTGCTTGACGCGATGGGGACACCCGAAAAAGAAATCGTACTGCTGAATGACACGGTAGCAACACTGCTTGCCGGACACTCCACAGCTGCCGGAAAAAAATATGACACTTTTATTGGATTCATTTTGGGTACAGGAACCAATACATGCTATATTGAATCAAATAAAAATATTACAAAAACAAAAAATCTGGATCTGGATAAAGATCAGATAATCAATATTGAATCAGGAAATTTTGCAAAAGTAACACAGACTGATATAGATATCCTTTTCGACAATCAGACAAAAAACCCAGGCCGCTACACATTTGAAAAAATGATCGCAGGGGGTTATTTTGGCGGATTATGCACAACTGCACTTAAAGTTGCCGCTGATGAAAATATTTTTTCAGAAAAAACAAGATCTGAGATAAAAGGGATGCGTGACCTTACAACAGAAGAAGTAAATAAATTTGTAAGTAATATTGATCCTGACAGCAATATTTTGACAAAAGCCTTAGTCACGGAAGAAGACAAAAAATTGGCAACAATAATAATTGAAGGGATTATAGAAAGGGCTGCAAAACTGGTGGCAGCTAACCTCGGTGCAGTCATTCTCAAAACCGGCAAAGCAAAATCTGCCGATAATCCGGTTTTAATGACTATAGAAGGGACTACTTTTTATAAGTTGAAAAACTTTCAAAAAATGTTTGATGCTTTTTTACAGGATTTCCTCAGTGGCGATAAAAAACGCTATTATGAAATAACAGAGGTCGAAAATTCAAGTCTGCTTGGAGCAGCTATAGCTGCTATTGTAAATTAACCGGCAATTAAACATTATTGTAATTATTTGAACTACAGTGAAATACAAGAATCATTTATTTACTAATTTATCCGTTCTAAAAGATTTAAAAAATGCATACCAAAAATCTTTCTATTTTTGCAACCCTAATTTAGGAAGATGAATATAAAGACGGATAAGATAGCCGTGATAGGGAGTGGAAGTTGGGCTACTGCAATAGCAAAAATGCTGTTGGAGAATGTAGAACAAATAAACTGGTTTTTCAGAAAAACTGAAACAATAGAAAGTTTCAGGGAACTGAACTACAATCCTCGTTATTTACAAAGTGTTGAATTTGAGGTCGACCGGATCAATTTTTACAGCAATATCAATAAAATAATTAAAGATTCAGATATCATTGTACTTGCTGTACCCTCTGCGTTTTTACCTTTAATAATGAATAAGGTAAAGATTGATGTAAGTAAAAAATATTTTTTATCCGGTATCAAGGGAATCATACAAAAAGAGAATCTTTTAGTTGTTGAATACCTCAATAAATTCTTCAATGTGCCCCTGGAAAATGTAGGGGTAATTGCAGGTCCCAGTCATGCTGAAGAGGTTGCTCTTGAAAAGATATCTTATCTTACTGTAGCCAGTCTGAATGAAGGCAAAGCCTCTAATTTTGCACGTTTGATACACAGCAGGTATATTCTGACTTCAATATCTGACGATATCTGGGGAACTGAATATACCTCCGTCATGAAAAATATTATTGCCATAGGTGCGGGGATAGCAAACGGATTGCGTTATGGTGACAATTTTCAGGCCACTCTTGTCTCTAATGCAATCAGGGAGATAAAACGTTTTGTAGATACTGTACATCCAATAAACCGGGATATAAAAGATTCTGCATATCTCGGGGACCTTATGGTCACAGTTTACTCACAATTCAGCCGCAACAGGATGTTTGGGACGATGATAGGTAAAGGCTATTCAGTCAGGAATGCATTTCTCGACATGAATATGGTTGCCGAAGGATATTATGCATCCAGGTCTATTCACGAAATAAATATGAGATATAATGTTTACATGCCTATTTGTGATGCTGTCTATAATATATTATATCAAAATGTCCCTGCCCGCAAAGAGATGGCAAAACTGACAATGAAACTTATGTAGGCACTCAGCTCATATCTTGTCTCATAACCTTATATGCATTTATCAATCCGTTTGTAGAGGCATCATGTCCGGTTACCTCTCCTGATTTGATCAATTCAGGCAGAATATTGCCGGCCAGTTGTTTGCCAAGCTCCACACCCCACTGATCGAAACTGTAAATATTCCAGATAATGCCCTGAACAAATATTTTATGCTCATACATTGCGATCAGTGAGCCCAGAGTACGGGGTGTCAGTTTTTTGATCAGAATTGAATTTGTAGGGGTATTACCTTTAAAAACTTTATAAGGCATTAAAGCTTTGATCTCATCATCAGTTTTCCCCGCTGCCTTTAGCTCCTCAGCCACTTGATCTTCAGATTTACCTATCATCATAGCTTCTGTCTGGGCAAAAAAGTTAGCAAGCAATTTTTCATGATGATCACCAATCTGGTTATGGCTGATAGCGGGTGCAATGAAATCGCACGGTATAAGTTTTGTCCCCTGATGAATAAGCTGATAAAATGCATGCTGTCCGTTAGTTCCGGGTTCACCCCAAATTACAGGCCCTGTCTGATAGTTCACAGGTTTCCCGTTCCGGTCGGCACATTTACCGTTACTTTCCATATTTCCCTGCTGAAAATAGGCAGCAAAACGGTGCATGTACTGATCATAAGGCAGAATAGCTTCAGTTTCTGCTCCATAAAAATTATTATACCATATCCCGATCATCGCTAAAATAACCGGAATATTATTTTGAAAATCATTATCCCTGAAGTGAATGTCCATTGCATGGGCACCTTCCAGCATCTTTATGTAATTATCAAATCCTATTCCACAGGCAATAGAAAGACCTATTGCTGACCAAAGCGAATACCGGCCTCCCACCCAGTCCCAGAAACGAAACATATTCCTGGGATCAATTCCAAATTTTGAAACAGCTGTTGTATTTGTTGAAACAGCTACAAAATGATTTTTTATAAATACCGGATCACCTGAAAAAGTCAGGAACCATTCACGCGCTGTGTTGGCATTTGTCATTGTCTCCTGAGTTGTAAATGTTTTTGATGCCACTATAAACAAGGTGGTCTCAGGATCAACCTTTTTTAATGTTTCGGCGATATGTGTGCCATCCACATTGGATACAAAATGGAGGTTGATATTCTCTTTTTTATAAGACTTTAAAGATTCAGTTACCATCAGAGGCCCGAGATCAGAACCTCCGATACCTATATTTACTATATCTGAAATTGCTTTTCCTGTATAACCCTTCCAGTTACCTGATATAACATCACCGGAAAAAGCCTCCATCTGTCTCAGCACATCATTTACCTCATCCATGACATTTACTCCATCAACATAAACAGGATGATTGGAGCGGTTTCGCAATGCTGTATGGAGAACTGCCCGGTTCTCAGTAACGTTTATTTTCCTGCCGCTGAACATATTGTCAATGGCTTCTTTTAGTCCACACTCTTCAGCAAGCTCTGACATAAGACCGAATACTGTATCATCGATCCGGTTTTTGGAAAAATCAACCAGGATATCTTCAAATTTCAAAGAGTACTTTTCAAATCTTACATGGTCATTTTCAAACAGTTGTCTAAGGTGGGCCTCTTTAAAACTTTCAAAGTACTTTTTTAGTTGTTCCCAGGACCTCGTAGTGGTGGGATCTGTTTTTGGTAACATAAACTTCAAAAATTAATGGATTAATAAAAATCTTTCAGCTACACAGCTTAAATACAAAGATAAACCTTTTATGTTTATTATACATTTATCGTCAGGGTTCCATATTCAATCTTCAGATATTATGAACCCTTTTTTTGTACATTCGTAATTTTATTTCTGCAGTTAATGAACATTAAATCTGACACGGCAAAAGGATATCTGTTTGCGTTGGTTGGCACTATAGCATTTTCCAACGAATATATTTTCAGTAAAGCTGCTTTAAATGAAGTCCACCTTACACAGTTTGGAGTGTATTGGTTTCTGACAGGTACTATATTGACCCTCTTATACTCATTATACTATAAAAAGCTGATACGTATTAAATTTCTTACAAAAAACCAGTATTTTATCCTGGTTATACTGGGCTTGCTTGAAATCATTACAGCCACCACATTTTACCTGTCAATCCATATCATTCCAAATCCCGCTGTAACATCATTTTTAGGCAATATGTTTCCTGTTATGCTCATGCTGGGGGGCGTAACAGTCCTTGGTGAAAAATTCGGGCCAGTTGAGACCGCGGGTGTAACTCTTGCCATAACAGGAGCCTTTATCGTAAGTTATACAGGGGAGGCCTCACTGAAGATCTTTATACCCGGGGCTGGCATAGTACTGCTAAATGCCTTTTTTGCGACTACAGCCTCACTGATTATTAAAGTGCATGTAAAAAATATCAGTCCCGAGTTACTTAACCTTAACAGGTCATTATGGCTTTTACTCTTTTCGGTTATTATGCTTTTTATTTACAGGCAACCTGTGGCAATTCCGTTATCAGCATTAAAAAACATTGCTATAGGGGCAATACTTGGCCCCTTTGTGGCAATACTCACTATTTACTACTCCTTCAGGTATATTGAAGCCTCCCGGTCATCGATAATCCAAAGTCTTAAAGGAATTTTTGTACTTATAGGATCATTCCTGTTTTTTGGCACCTTACCCCTGCCCCATCAGATCCTCGGAGGGGGAATAACCATCGCAGGCGTTATGGTCATGTCGCTGGGCAGGTCAGGTTTATTAAAGATTTTTAATAAAAAGCAGTGAATATATTTTTAACTTATTTTATTTATCTTTACAGCCACTATGAAGAAAAAGAAATCAGTCAGAGAACAGTCAGTCAATGATGCTGGTTTTGCCCTGAGTAAAGAAAACTACCGGCTCATTGCAATTGGTTTTGCCATAATAGTTCTGGGTTTTATATTAATGATAGGGGGTGGCAGTGATGATCCCGAGGTATTTAATCCTGAAATTTTCAGCTTCAGGCGTATCACAGTAGCCCCGTTAATTATATTATCCGGACTGATTTTTGAGATATACGCAATTCTCAAAAAACCCAAAAATACTAACGAATAACATATTTGCAATATGGATTGGATCCAGGCCCTCATTCTTGGAATACTTCAGGGATTAACTGAATTTTTACCTGTCAGTTCAAGCGGGCACCTCGAGATCGGTCATGCTCTTCTTGGGGTAAAAACAGAAAACAACCTGTTCTTTGCTATAGTAGTTCATTTAGCAACAGTATTAAGCACTATAGTAGTCTTCAGAAATGAGATCATGGATTTGATAAAGGGAGTTTTAAAATTTGAATGGAATGATTCAACTAATTATGTCTCCAGATTGCTTATTTCCACAATCCCTGTAATGATTGCAGGTTTTTTTTTGCCCCTGAAATTGAGCAGTGCTTCACAGGAAACATTTTACTGGTTGGGATCATGCTGTTAATAACCTCAGCCCTCTTAACGTTAGCTTATATAACAAAGGGAGGAGAAAAGCCTGTCACATTTCTGAATTCATTTATAATAGGTATTGCCCAGGCAATTGCAGTAATTCCCGGGATATCAAGAAGCGGGGCAACAATATCAACAGGCCTGCTATTAAAAACAGGAAAAAATGAGATAGCACGTTTTTCATTTCTCATGGTGCTGATCCCGATAACAGGAGCGGCAATACTTGACATTGCCGGCAGCGAATTCACTTCTGCCGAAAACATAGGTATCATACCATTAATAACAGGATTTGCAGCTGCCTTTATTTCCGGATTACTGGCCTGTTCCTGGATGATAAAAATTGTAAGAAATGGAAAGTTAATTTATTTCGCAATTTATTGCTTTATTATCGGTCTTATTGCTATCTTTGCATCCTAATAATGATATTATATCAACATTCTGATTATTAGCTATTTAGGTTTGACAGAGTCCAAAAAAAAATACGACTTCCTTAGGGGAGAGGTGCTTTTATTTGACAAATACAGGGAATGGACCTCATTTGATCTTGTACAGAGAGTTCGTAATACACTCTGCAGGAACCTGGGTATTAAAAAAATGAAAGTCGGCCATGCAGGCACATTAGATCCTCTGGCCTCCGGGCTGATGATATTATGTACCGGAAAAGCCACTAAGCTAATTGAATCATTTCAGGATACAAAGAAAGA
>JAAYJR010000464.1 GCA_012522835.1 Bacteroidales bacterium | reverse complement strand
CATTAACACAGTGGAAAAATTACTCGAAGCAGGCGCAACAAAAGCAGGCAGGAAAAAACTTGCTGCCGGTTCAGGTATTGATGAAGGAAAAATACTGGACTGGGTCAATATGGCTGATTTGTTCCGGATTAAAGGTGTCGGACCTCAGTTTGCAGAGCTTCTCGAAGCTGCCGGAGTTGATACAGTAAAAGAGCTTAAAAACCGTAACGCAGATAATTTATATGCAAAGCTGGTAGAAGTTCAGGCTGAAAAAAAGATCACCCGTGCAGTCCCGGCCCAAAGCCAGGTTGCAGACTTTATTGAACAGGCAAAATCACTTAATCCGGTAGTCACCTATTAAGTAATAAACAAAATTAAGGGAAAGCGCTTTTCGAAGCGCTTTTTTTTTGATATTAGTCCGTAATCATTTTTTATCTTTGCGCCTTTAAAACCGGATTATTCAAGTAATAACATAATAATGGAATATAATTTCTCGGAAATAGAACCCAGATGGCAGAGATACTGGGAAATCAATAAAACATTTAAAACAACTGACAATTTTTCAAAACCAAAATATTACATCCTGGATATGTTTCCCTATCCTTCCGGAGCAGGGCTTCACGTAGGCCACCCTGAAGGATATACCGCAACAGACATAGTAAGCCGGTATAAAAGAATGAAGGGTTATAACGTGCTTCATCCAATGGGTTACGATGCTTTTGGACTGCCAGCCGAACAATATGCAATGCAAACCGGCACTCATCCTGCGGTTACAACTAACAAAAATTGCGATAACTTCAGAAGGCAGATTAAGTCAATCGGACTAAGTTATGACTGGGACCGTGAAATAAACACAACAGATCCGCATTATTATAAATGGACACAATGGATATTTAAACAACTATACAATACATGGTTCGATGAAACTATAAATAAAGGGCGCCCTGTCTCAGAGCTGACAATCCCCGATGAAATAAAGAGCCAGGGGAAAGATGCTGTCAAACAATATATAGCAGGCAAAAGACTTGCATACTATGATAATGCCCAGGTATGGTGGTGTGACTCCTGTAAAACAGTCTGTGCAAACGAAGAGGTCCTGACCGACGGATCACATGAGAAATGCGGGCACACCGTAACAAGAAAAAACCTGAAACAATGGCTGCTGAGAATACCTTTGTATGCAGAGAGGCTGCTGCAGGGACTGGAGGAACTTGACTGGCCTGCAGGTATCATCGACATGCAAAAAAACTGGATTGGTAAATCCACAGGTGCTGAAATTGATTTTTCAATTGAGGGACTTGACAAAAAACTAAAGGTTTATACTACAAGACCGGATACTCTTTTTGGCGCTACATACATGGTGATTTCTCCTGAACATGGAATGGCAGGAGAGATAACAATACCGGAAAAGAAAAAAGAGGTAGAAAAATATATCCAAAAGGCTTCGCTTAAATCTGACCTCGACCGTACGGATCTTGCTAAAGAGAAAACCGGTGTTTTTACCGGAAGATATGCTGTTAATCCTGTGAATAATAAACTTATACCCATATGGATTGCCGATTATGTCCTTATGGGTTACGGAACCGGTGCAATTATGGCTGTTCCGGCACACGATACGCGGGACTTTGAATTTGCACAGGAGTTTGATTTACCAGTAATATGCATTCTCGACCCAAAGGATGCAGATGGTCGTGAAGAAATCCTGAAAGGCCTGAAATGCTGGACTGAAGACGGTGAATATATTAATTCCTCCAGCATGGAGACTGGTTTAGATATTAACGGATTAAATAAACTTAACGGAATCCAAAAAACTATTGAATGGCTTGAATCCAATAACCTGGGCAAAGCAACAGTAAATTATAAGATGCGTGACTGGCTTTTCAGTCGACAGAGATACTGGGGAGAACCTTTCCCTGTAATTCACTGGGAGGACGGTGAAGTTACACTTCTCGACGATGATGAACTGCCACTGCTGCTTCCTGACCTCGAAAAATATACTCCAGGAGAAGCAGGAGAATCGCCACTTGCAAACGCTTCTGAATGGTTACACGTGATTGATAAAAATGGCCGCAGGGGCCGTCGCGAAACCAATACAATGCCTCAGTGGGCAGGTTCATGCTGGTATTACCTCAGATATATTGATCCCTTTAATGAACAGATGATACTCAATCCTGATAAAGAAAAATACTGGATGCCTGTTGATCTGTATATAGGAGGAGCCGAGCATGCAGTATTGCACCTTCTTTACTCAAGATTCTGGCATAAAGTACTTTACGACCTTGGCATTGTATCGACCGATGAACCTTTCAAAAAATTATTCAATCAGGGAATGATTCTGGCGTATGCCTATGAAACGGCTACCGGCGCAAAGGTTACATCAGACCTGGTTGAGGAGCACGAGGGCAGGCACTTTCACACAAAGACGGGAGAGGAGCTTAAACAAATAGTGGCAAAAATGTCTAAGTCACTTAAAAATGTGGTTAACCCTGACGACATCATTGAGCGCTACGGAGCTGATTCACTCCGTCTTTATGAAATGTTCATGGGACCACTCGATGAACGCAAACCCTGGTCTGAGACGGGAGTTAAAGGTGTGTTCAATTTTTTGAATCGTGTCTTCAGATTTTTTGGTGATACCGGTAACATCAACTTGGAAAAAGAAAGTACTGAAGTAGCAAAAACACTTCATCAGACAATCAAAAAGGTCGGATCTGATATTGAAAACCTGAAATTCAATACTGCTATTTCCGCTCTGATGGTTCTCAATAATACAGCGATGAAACAGGGCACAGTTTCAAAGGATACCGCTGAAACATTTGCAAAACTTCTCTCACCCTTTGCGCCTCATCTTGGTGAGGAGCTCTGGTCTGTATACGGACACAACAAAACAATTTCTTATGAACCCTGGCCTGAGGCAGACGAAAGCCTTCTGCAGGAGGATAGTTTTGAATATCCTGTTTCATTCAACGGAAAAATGCGTTTTAAAATTGAACTTCCCCTGGATATGGAATTGGAGGATATCAAAAAGACGGTACTGTCTGACCAGAGGGCAGAAAAATGGCTTGCAGGAAAATCATTGCGTAAATTTATCTTCGTACCAAAAAAGATTATTAATATTGCTGTAAATTAAAAGGTTGATAATAAAATACAAAATTTTAAACACATGAAACGAACATGAACTTTTTAAAACAAAAATTTCACAAAAAATAATGTTTGAAAAAGTTTATGTGAGAACGAAGTGGTTACATGGACTCTCAAATTTTTAATTTGCTTATTTTTAATAAATTACAAAATTTTAAACACATGAAAAATTCATGGGCTTTTATTCTGGGGATCTCAATTATTATTGCCTTTAGCATATTTGGATGGTCTTTTATTCATTCAAGACAGGTACAGCAAACAGTCAGGGTAGTAGGTTACGGAACGAGGGAATTTGAAAGTAATATTGTCAAATGGTCCGTTAGTTTCTCCGAACGGGTTCCACTGAATGGTACCCGCGAAGGTTATATTACCATGGCTAATAAACTTGAAGAGTTCCAAAAACTTTGGAAACAAACCGGTATTAATTCATCAGAATTTAAAGTTTTTCCTGTCAATGTTAACCGGGAATATGGACAGAACGGACATATTGGTTATACACTGGACCAGCGTGTTTATATCGTATCGAATGAAATAGAAAAAGTAGAACAACTTGCAATCGATCCAAAATTGTTTGTTCAAAGCGGATTGACTTTTGATAACTCAACTATGGAATTTTTTAGCAGCGAAATTGAGGAGATCAAAAAACAACTGCTGGGCGATGCCACAAAAAATGCCTTTGAAAGGGCGGAAGAGATTGTCTTACCTACAAATATGAAGGTCGACAAACTCATATCTGCAAGAGCAGGTGTCTTCCAGATAACTGAACCATATTCTACCGAAGTGGCAGGCTATGGAATTCATAACACAAGCTCACCCCGGAAAAATATTAAAGTTACGGTATCAGCAGAATTTACACTGAAGTAATAAATTATCAGATATTTTGTTTCTCTCTTATTTTCAGTTTCTGCCCTATTGATAACCTGGAGCGGTTATTGAGGTTATTAAGCTTTAAAATATCGTCAGGAGAAATACCGGCATACCTGCGTGCAATTTCCCAGATAGTATCACCATTTTTTACTGTATAATATTCATAGCCCGGATCCAATTTTTCCTGTTTTGATGCAGTGTCGGATCCACTCCCTGCGTTTTTCCCTATCATAGCCTGTTTCTGGGCAAATGTCATTGTATTTACCCTTTCATATTTCTCCTTCTGATCCTCTGAAACATATATTACGATCTTTTGTCCTGCCCTGATAAGGTTACGATGTATATTATTCCAATATCTCAGGTCGGCAGAACGAACATTAAACCAGGAAGAGATAAATCCGATATTATCGCCTGACTTAATTGTATAAAGAATCTTCGCCTTCCCTTCAATATCAGCAGGAGTAAAGTTCGATGCAGAAAGAGTGGCAGGATTGGCCAGTGTATTATCAGGAAAATATTTTTCACGCTCATAAGCATAGATCAGGGAATCCCGGGATATAAAATCCAAAATTTTTGATTCAGGCAAAATAAGAGGATAGAATTTATCTGTTTTGGCAGGAATAACATCGCGCCTGTACATTGGATTTAAGGACCTCAGTTGTTCCTTTTCAATATTTAGTGATGCAGCCACCTGATCGAAATGGAGATACTTATTGACCATTACGGTATCAGTAATAAAAGGAACATCAGGCAACAGAGGCACAAGATTATGTTCCTTATAATAATTCATGACATAGGAGGCAGCAATGAAAGCCGGTACAAATTCACGTGTTTCACGGGGTAAATAGTAGTATATAGCCCAGTAATCAACTTTATTGCCGGCCCGGCTGACAGCCCGGTTGACATTTCCAGGACCGCAGTTATAAGCTGCAATTGCCAAATGCCAGTCACCGTAAATATCATATAACTGCCGCAAATACCTGACTGCAGCTTCCGTTGATTTCAGGGGATCGCTCCTCTCGTCAACAAAACTGGTAATTTCCAGGTTATACTGTCTGCCTGTCTGATACATAAACTGCCATAATCCGTTAGCACCTGCTCGTGAGCGGGCTTTGGGATTTAGCGCAGATTCTATTACAGGCAGGTATTTGAGTTCAAGTGGCATTTCATTTTTATCAAGCGCCTCCTCAAAAACAGGAAAATAATAAGCTGAAAGTCCAAGCATCATCTCTACCAGGTTGCGCTTCTTTTCGGTGTACATACGGATAAAATTTTTCACCAGCTTATTGTATGACAAAGGTATGATCTGTTGTACTTCCTGCAAACGCGATATATATACAGAATCAGGAAGATCGGTAGGATAATTACCAAAATCAGCTCTGTTCATTGTATCCGGATGGAACAAATGTTTTATGTACCATGTGTTTGCAAGACTATCCATTTTCTCGTTGAAAATTTGACTCGGATTTTCATCAGGTAACCCCACGTGCCCTATTTTCAGGGTGTCGACATATAACAAAGTATCAACAACTAATAATGTGTCACTTATAACAATTGAGGTGGTATCAAAAACTAATTTAT
>JAAYJR010000344.1 GCA_012522835.1 Bacteroidales bacterium | reverse complement strand
GGTTACATAAGCAGCAGCGGAGGGCAGTATCCGGTAGTAAGGCTTACTTCCAGAACCCGACCGATATTACGGGGAGAAGAAAAGTTGTGGTTGAAAATGCTGCCTATTCCCGCCTCCGGCCCCGCTAATGATGATCTGTTTGCCACTTTGCAGGAACTGCGTATGACCATAGCCCGGCAGGAAAAGGTACCTCCTTATGTAGTGTTCACCGACGCTACTCTGCAGGAGATGGCCCGGCGCCAGCCGCAGAGTTTGGATGACATGCTGGAAATCAGCGGGGTCGGGGAAGTTAAGTTAAAAAAATATGGCCAGCAGTTCCTGGATTTAATCAGAAGGTCAGTTGGGGCTAATCCCATGAATTAGAACAAAAAAATAAAACGAAGCAAATTTTTAAAAATCCAAAATATCTCTATTCAATCATTAAGTGATTGACAAAGCAATCTAGTTAGTTATACCTTATAGCTATAAGGTTATACGGAGGATGGTAATTTGACCAAGAGCTTAGTGGAGAAAGTTTATACTTATAACAAAGCCCTGTCTGAACCCCAAAGGATCAAGATGATGAAAATAATCTGTTCGACAGAAGAAAACACCATATGCGTTTCTGATATAGCACGGATTCTTAATATCTCTCAGCCTGCGGCTACGAAACACCTGAAGATTTTGTGTGATGCTGGGTTTATAAAGAGAAAGAGGATAGGTTCAAATGTTTTCTACACCGAAGACATTGCTACTATAGAGGATTATAAGAAAGTCTTGGAATATTCATTTGTTCAGGGATTCAAGCCCTGCCGGTTTGGCTACGATTGCGACAATTGTCCCTATAAGGAGACTTGTGCCTAGGGCAAAAAATTTTTAGTCTAGGCATAACCATATAGTTATAAAGTTAACGGACGGAAGGTGGTCTTTCATGCACAGCCAAACAGTTATTGTCGGTGGAGGTATGGCGGGCATGTCCTGTGCACTGCGCTTGATGGAAAGGGGGGAAGAATTTTTACTTCTAACGGATGTATTGGGGGGCAGAATCATGTATTCTGCAGGCAAGGACGTGAACTATGGAGCCTACTTTGTCATGTCCAATTATAAACATGCCCAAAGAATCGTTGAAAAAGATAAAAGAATAAATCCTCTGGATGCTTGCTTTCATAAGGATGAAAAGACTCGGTTTTCAACATTAAGCTTACATACTATTGGAAGCCTGCTAGGGTTTTTAAGATTCATATCTGCTTTACTGGAATTTAGGAAGCACTACGAGACTTATAAAGAGCGGTGTTTAAACATACCACAAAAGGAAGCCCTGGCTCAAGATCCTTATCTGGAAAGACTCTTTCATTTACCTGCCGGGGATTTTATCAAAGAGAAAAAGATTGAACAAGTGGCAGCCGATTACGTTTCGAAATTTGCATATGCTTGTACGGGAGCCGATATTAACAACATTACCACAGTGGATTTTCTGAATGTGAGCCTGGGGTTGCTTATACCTATCTATCAGTTGAGATTTGACCAGCAAGCTATGACTAATAAACTAGGTGATCATCTAATTTTTGATACCATCGCTGACATTACCAAAGGTAGCACTGGATATACCCTTACTGCAACTTCAGGAACAACTTATGAAGCAGAGAATGTGGTGTTGGCCACCCCGGCGACTGTCACCCAGAAAATGCTTAACCTGCCTGAAATCAGGGGAGCTTGCAGCCTTTATGTCTACCATGTAGCCGCCACGCTCAAACCCCAGTATCAGAAACGAGGTTTAAATTTGTTTTCCTCCGATTCGGTATTAAGTTTGATTGCTAGGCAAAAAGATGGCACCTTTCTCATTTATTCCCGGAAAAAGGATGTTGATTTATCGAAGATTTGCCTGGAGTTCAAAATAATCGGAACCCAAGAGTGGGATCACGCCATGTATGTTTATGGCGGAACCTACCTGGATCAGACGTTAGGCGGAGGTCTTTTTATAGCCGGTGACCATAATGGCTTAGGATTGGAACCCTCTGCGATTGCAGGTATCTATGCTGCCAATCAGATCAACAGGCAATGATGAGCGGTGCTAAGGTAAGAGGAGAAAGAGTTTGCAGATGGGAGGTCTAGTATATCAACTTGTCTACCGACAAAAAGAAACCGGCCTATAAGACCAATGTTTGGGTTCCTCATGGCAACGGACTGGGGATTAAAAACTGGATTGTCGATAAAACCAGTGCCCATACGTACAGTTGGAAGTTTTACCTGGGAGTATTCAGGTTAATAGTCAAGGGCAGTAAACTTATGAAGTACCCTGTCTTGGGCAAGATTTACAAGACATTAATGCTGTTTAGCAATGAAAACCAGCACACTTCCGCTACAGTATATAACTTAAATGTAGATGTTTCGGAACAAGGTGAATCGGTTGCGGTTCCCATGGATCTAGTCAAAGATGCTATCAATCAGGCCAGTTACATTGCTTCTATGAAAACCTGCCTCTGCCGGGATGCCCAAAGCTGTAAAGACTACCCGCTGGACGTATGCTGTCTATTTCTAAGTAAAAGCGGCAAAAGAGTTGTCTCTCATGATATCGCCTATGAAATCTCTAAAGAGGATGCGCTGAAAAGAGTGGACGAGGCTGCAGGGCTGGGTCTAATATGTCAGTCTCTGTGGGTGGAGATTGAACAATTCATATGGGGATTTTCCAATGATGAAATGGACAGCTTTGTAGAAATATGTTTCTGCTGTCCATGCTGCTGCGTAGGTTTCAATCTATCCCGCAACGCCACTCGGGAGATCAAGGAACGATTCCGTCCCACCGGATGGACCGCAGTTGTTGACGAAGAAATATGTGTAGGCTGCTGCGACTGTTGCCCGCCGGGGGTTTGCCCGCAGGATGCAATTTCCGTTATTGATGGTAAGGCAGTTGTCGTTCAGGATTATTGCGTTGGCTGCGGAATGTGTAAAGTTAGGTGCCCAAATGATGCCATAAAAATCTGCAACACCAGCCCAATGCTGGGCAGTATGAAGG
>JAAYJR010000005.1 GCA_012522835.1 Bacteroidales bacterium | reverse complement strand
TGCAGGTATCTGCCTCAGTCTACTCTCAGGCAACAAAGTTTACATTTAAGTATGAGAACAAAGAGATTGCAGAAGTTTTGAGAGAAATTGAGGATAACAGCAAGTTTCGTTTCTTTTATCTGCGGGAACAGGTAGATGTTGAAAGGCTGTTACCATTTCAGCAAAAGAAGCCACTGTTGAACAGATTCTGGACGAACTATTTAAGGGACAGGATATCAGTTATGAGCTGATGAATGAATTTTTAATAGTTCTGTCTAAAGGGGGTAACAGGCCTGAATATAACATGTTCAGGAGTTCTGTATTTTCTCAGCAACAGTCAGTTTCCGGAAAAGTAACTGACACATCAGGACAGCCATTGCCGGGAGTGTCCATTGTAGTTAAAGGAACTACAAAGGGAACAATAACTGATTCAGATGGTAACTTTACTTTAATAAATCTTCCTGCAGATGCTGTTTTGGTATTTTCTTTTGTGGGGATGAGGACACAGGAAGTAGTTGTCGGAAGTCAGACGAACATTAATGTAAGGATGGAAGAAGAAACTATTGGGATTGAGGAGGTAGTTGCAGTGGGATATGGGACACAGAAAAAAGTAAATCTTACTGGTGCTGTATCAAATATAACTGCAGAGACCCTGGAAAACCGCCCTATCACTAATATCGGCCAGGGATTGCAAGGTACAATGCCCGGCCTTAATATTACGCAAACAACAGGTCAACTTGGCGGTGGAGCTACATTTAATATTAGGGGTTATACCTCAATTACAGGAGGCAATCCACTTATTTTAGTAGATGGCATACCTCAAGATCCCGACAGGATAAGCCCTAATGATATTGCAGAAGTGTCTATACTGAAGGACGCTGCCTCTGCTGCAATTTACGGGGCACGTGCAGCTTATGGAGTCATCCTTATCACAACAAAAAAAGGAAAAAATGCTAAGCCTACAATTTCAATATCATCAAAATATGCTGTTAATAAACCTACTCATGTATATAGGATGATGAATGGTTTCGATCATGTTGCCTACCAGAATGAAGGTAGTATGCGTGTTACAGGTCGGCCTAAATTTGATCAATATGCAATGGCAGCCCTTGAGTATATGCAGAAAAATCCAGACTATCCGGGTATTTATACCCACCCCGATAGGTCCAACCGTATAACTCCGCTGAGTATGGCCAATATTGATTATGTAGATGTTCTGTTAAGAGATAATTATCCGATGGTACAATCTAATGCAAGTGTATCTGGAGGAACAGACAGGTTTGATTATTATACTTCGTTAACGCATTTATATCAGGAAGGTATTCCAAAGATTTTTAACGAAAGGTATAACCAGTATGATTTTTTGACAAGGCTTAATTATATTATTTTCGATTGGCTTAAAATAGGTACGAGGGTATCTGTAAACAGCAGCCATAAAATTTTTCCTCCAAATAACAGTAGCAATCAATTCCCTGAAAGTTACCTGACATTTCAAACTACCTCCAGACCATGGATACCTTATATTCTGCCAAACGGAGCATGGCGTTCTTCGGGATCTGTGCCAAATGTGGCTCAAACACATACAGATGGAGGTTATCGCCAAAGAGACTTGAGTGATGTATGGTTAACTGGACTTGCAACGCTTACACCTGTAAAGAATCTGGTTATTAATGTTGATTTTTCTTCTCAGAGATACAATCGGAAATTTATTGATTACAGAAGATTATGGCCATTTTATAGTTATGAAATTGATCAAACTGACATAATAACTTATGAGGCAAGTGACGGAACTATTATTCAAATTCCCGGTGCAGGTAAGGAAAACGTTATTAGTAAAATAACTGGATACCATCCTTTTACAAATCCTAATTCCGTTGAAAAGCAGAGTGTAAATAATGGTTACTATGTCTTTAATGCATATGCTGATTATGAGAACACTTTTGCGAATAAACACTTTTTTAAGGCTTTAATAGGCTTTAACCAGGAAAATGCACATAATACATATTTTTGGGCAAAGCGTGAGAATCTTGTTCTTGATAATATGCCTTCCCTCAAGCTTGCTTCAGGCGAACAATATACAAGCGACACTGAGTCAGAACTTGCCATTAGAGGTGCGTTTAGCCGCCTGAACTACATCTTTGATGATCGCTATTTTATAGAACTTAATGGGCGTTATGATGGTACATCCAAATTTTCCAAAGCTGACCGTTTTGCCTTTTTCCCATCAGTTTCTCTTGCATGGCGACTGGATAATGAAAAGTTTACTGCCGGGTTAGGTGAATTGTTTGATATTTTAAAAATAAGAGCGTCATATGGGAACCTGGGTAATCAGAATGTATCGGACTATTATCCTTACATTTCTACCTTCACTACCGGACAGGTTGATTACCTGTTTGGCAGCACTCTTCCATTAGGAACATATGCTCCCGGTTTGGTAAGTGCAAGTTTAACCTGGGAAACAGTGACCCAGAGTAATCTGGGCCTTGATATTGTAGTTTTTGACAGTAAGCTTTCAGGATCAATTGATATCTTCAGGAGAGATACAAAAAATATGCTTACTGGCTCAGAACCATTACCTTCACTGTTAGCTGTCAGTGAACCTCTGTCAAATGCTGCTGACCTGAAAACTTACGGATGGGATATACAGATAGACTGGAAGCAAAGAGTCAGGGAATTTCTTTATGGAGTGAGAGTTACACTGTCCGATTATGAGTCTGAAATCACTAGATTCGAGAACCCAAGGGGGCTTTTTACCAGCAATTATGTAGGAAAGAAGATTGGTGAAATTTGGGGCTTGACAACGGATGGAATGTTCCAGACCGATGAAGAAGCGCAGGCAGCTGATCATAAAAATTTAACAGCAAGGCAACTTGATGCTGGTGACCTCAGATTTAAAGACCTGGATGGAGACGGAAAAATTACAAAAGGGGAACAAACGCTCGATAATCCTGGTGATATGAGCATTATTGGCAATTCTACTCCCCGCTACAGCTTTGGGCTGAAAACAAATTTATCATGGAAAGGTTGGAATCTTGATCTGTTTTTTCAAGGTATACTGAAACGTGATGTATGGTTGAGTACTGCTCTTTTTCTACAACAATATACCAGTGAATGGACAGTGTATCCTGCAATTGCAACTGATTGGTGGTCAGAAGATAATAGAGACGCTCTTTTCCCAAGGCCCCGTATAGGGGGAGCTACTGATGTGACTCAGGTGCAGACCCATTGGCTGCAGAACGGAGCCTATATAAGATTAAAGCAGTTGACTCTGAGGTATACAGTGCCGCAGTTAATAAGCCGTAAAATAAGTATGGACAAATTATCAGTTTATCTTGCAGGGAACAATCTGTGGGAGTACACCCAAATGATCGAGATTGTTGATCCGGAAATGACCGGTGCTCAATACTATCCTGTTTATAGGTCATTATCTGTCGGATTAAACATTGATTTCTGATTAAATAAACAAAAAAGTATGAAGTTGTCATGATATTCAATTCTTTATTTACATGATAATTCCATCAAATGGAAATAAAAATTTAAATTTTATGAGATGAAAAATTTATATATAATATTAATTATTTTATTGGTATTTTCTGCATGCAACGATGATTTCATGAATAAGTATCCGGGAGATGAAATCAGTGATGCAAGTTATTGGAATTCAGCTGAAGATATAGCTATGTATAGCAATACATTCTACCCTAATATACAACAAAAGGGTAATCTATATCATCTGGATAATGGTACCGACAATCAGGGGCCGTTTTCGCGTGACAGTTATGCGTGGGGTGAAACCGAGGTTCCTACAACCGGCGGTGGCTGGGCGAAATCTGACTGGCTCCAGATACGAAGATGTAATTATGCTTTAGTACGTATTGACAATATGGGTGCAGACCCTTCTTTCGTAAGGTACGAAGCTGAAATTCGTTTTTTCAGAGCATTTTTTTATTTTGATAAAGTTAAACGTTTTGGAGATGTGCCGTGGATTGATAAAGACCTTCAAACCAATTCTGAAGAGCTGTATAATCCCCGGGATTCCCGGAAAATAGTTATATCTAAAATTTTGGAAGACCTCGATTTTGCTATTGAGAACCTGCCAGAAGAGTTAACGGAACAGCGGCTTACAAAATATGCTGCTCTAGCATTTAAAACCGAGATGTGCCTGTTTGAGGGTACATTCAGGAAGTACCATAACCTGGGCGACTGGCAACAAATTTTGCAGGAAGCTGTTAAAGCAGCTGAAGAGGTTATAAATTCAGGATTGTTCAATATTTATTCAACCGGAAATCCTGATATGGATTACTTTGATCTTTTTGTACAATATGATCTCAGAAACCATCCGGAAGCTATATTGGTAAGACATTATGAACTTAACCTGCTTATGCATAATACACCTCGTAGTTTATCTGTACAAAGAACAGGCTGGACACAGGATTTTATTGAATCCTTCCTTTGTACAGACGGACTGCCAATTGGATTAAGCCCTTTGTACCAGGGTGATGATTATATTGAGGATCTTTATATTGACAGGGATCCCCGTCTTGATCAGTTGAGCCATAATTATAAAAAACGACCGTATAGAATATGGGATGATGGCACTGAGGAATGGAAATTACGTTTTCCTGAATTTAATTCAACTGAAATTTATACCGGTTACTGGATAACAAAATTTTACTCTCCCTATGAAAGAGACAGACAACAAAATATGACTATCATCGATGAGTTCATTTTTCGTTACGGAGAGTTATTGGTCAGTTATGCTGAGGCAAAAGCTGAACTGGGAGAATGTACTCAGCAAGTGCTGGATGTTTCTATTAATAAGCTGAGAGACAGAGCGGGCATGCCTCATCTGACTGTTGATGTCGGATTTGTTGATCCTAACTGGCCCGATTGGGAAGTTAAACCTTCTCCTCTAAGTCTCATAAATGAGATACGCCGTGAGCGTCGCATTGAACTTGCAGCTGAAGGTAAAAGATGGTGGGATCTTGTGCGTTGGAAAGCAGGTAAACTTCTTGAAAATCCTAAGGTTATTCTGGGTGCTCGTGATCCTGATACTGGTGAATATCATGTTTTATATCCGGCTATAACCCAAAGAAACTGGTACGACAGGTTATATTTGCGTCCGCTTCCTTATCAGGATTTGACACTTAATCCAAATCTGACACAAAATCCTGGTTGGGAGAACTTTTAATAGGAGAACAATTAAAAAAGTTGGAATTTTTTCAAGCTTTTTTATAGATAGCAAGATTTGTAGTAAAGAGTATAAGTGCTCAAAACCAAGATATAACTAATTGATAGGGAGTGAATTTATTAGATAATATTTGAATGAAGCGTGGTAAAGTTATATTTTTATGAAAAAAATTAGATCTGCAATATTGTATGTACTTCTATTTTTATTCTCGGTAATAGAGCAGGAGGAGAGCATGGATAGTTTCAGAATTTTGACATAACGCTTGAAGGATCAGTGCTCTTACGCAATCGCTGGGATTCTGGCGGAACAATAAAAATGAAGGAGGCAAATATGAAGATCATCCCGTGGATTTATGGGCGAGCTAAGTTCAATTAGCTCATAAAAAAATTCAAGAGGCATTTTATGCCCAAAAGACAAGAGATAAAGAATATTATTGACTGGTGTTAATTCAAATTGGCTACGAAAAATAACCTTTTTCTTATTGCCGGAAGTAAATCAGGCAAAAACATATCAAGTTGGATTTTTAAGTATAATATATAATACAATTTAAAAATGGCTAATATATTTTATTATAAGAAAATAATGATTTTGATAATCACAACACCATTGTTAGTTATTCAAGTTAATGCCCAGTTGGTTTTTCATAATCCAGACAACTTTCCTCTTCTAGGGAAAATATCGCCGGATACAGAAACCCGCTATGAAAGGCTTCCAGTTTACCTTAAAGATGTTACACGCCCTCCGGTATGGAGGCTGGGTAAACAAACAGCAGGTCTTGCTTTGAGATTTCGTTCCAATTCAACACAGATAGCTGCAAAATGGGAGGTTATATACGATAAAGTGTCGAAAAAATTTGCACCTACAGGAATAAAAGGTTTGGATCTTTACACTATTGAGAATGGGGAATGGGAATATGTAAAAACGGCTATTCCAACAGGGAAAATTAATGAGTTCGTTATTATATCCAATATGGAGAGCAAAATGCGTGAGTATATGCTTTTTCTGCCTCTATATGATGGTGTTGTGAAATTGGAAAT
>JAAYJR010000467.1 GCA_012522835.1 Bacteroidales bacterium | reverse complement strand
GTGCTCCGCGAGCTCGGTGGTTTTTTTTCAGTTCAGCCAGCCGTCCTTTTGGTATGGTAAATTTAAGTCCGGATATGTGGACAAAAGGTGACTGGGGATCGGGTTATATGTATGACAGTCTCTATATTCGCTGCTTTAGCCATATCCATGCATGGGAACTGGGCGGTATTGCAGTAATGCCCACTGTTGGTGAGTTCCTGGGACATCAGGGAATGGAAGTTTATAAATCAAAATACTCACATCAGGGAGAAATTGCCAAACCGGGATATCATAAAATATATCTTGACGATTACGGTGTCCAGGCAGAACTGACCTCCACAACCCGGGTTGGCTTTCATAAGTATACTTTCCCAGCCAGTGAAGAGAGTTATATACTTTTTGACGGTGGCGCCCATGTCGGGCACGGTCCCACGGCACATGCCGAAGCCTGGAGGGTTAACGATACTGATATTGCCGGTTTTGAGATCATGGAGGGTATTACGCGCCGCCCCAAAAACTTCCCTGTATATTATTATGCCCGGCTTAATAAGCCTTTTGAAAGTATAGTAACCTGGAAAGACAGTACAATTGCAAAAAATACAAACCCTGAAAGGATATCAGGATGGAATTCCGGACTTGCTGTTAAATATTCGACAAAGGAGAATGAACAGATATTGCTGAAAGTCGCAATCTCATACATAAGCGTGGAACAAGCCAAATTAAATTTAGAATCAGAACTGGCACACTGGAACTTTGAGCAGGTAAAAGAAGAATCATTGAATGAATGGAACAACTGGCTTAACCGCGTTGAGATAGAGGGGGGAACATACGAACAGCAGGTAAAATTCTACACCGATTTGTGGCATTCTCTGTCAGGCCGTCGTATTGTCAGCGATGTAAATGGAAAATATCTGGATATGACAGGACCTTATCCGCGAGTCAGACAAGTCAGGCTGGATGAAAAAGGAAATCCACTCTTCCCTCATCACAATTTTGATGCCTGGTGGGGAAGTCACTGGTCGCTGAATATTTTATGGTCAATGGTATATCCTGAGGTAATGGATGCTTTTTGTAATACTATGGTTGATGTATATCAAAACGGGGGTTTGATACCACGTGGCGCTACCGGAGGCAATTATTCATATGTGATGATTGGCGATCCGGCCTCTTCATTTTTTGCTACAGCTTATAATAAAGGAATCAGGAATTATGATACAGAGCTGGCCTATGAGGGGCTCAGAAAAAATGCGTTTCCCGGTGGAATACGCGACCGTGCAGGCTATGAACATCGTTTCAAGGCTGCAGGCGGCGGCATCTCCTACTATGTGGAACGGGGTTATGTTCCTCACGGAAGGCCTGACCAGCAAGGGTTTCATAGTCACGCAAGTGCATCGATGACACTTGAATATGCTTATCAGGACTGGTGTCTGGCACAACTTGCCCAAAATATGGGAAAAACCGATGATTATGATTATTTCTTGAAACGCTCACAGAACTACAAAAACCTGTGGAATGCCGAACGTGGTTATATTCAGCCGCGGGATATGAACGGAAACTGGATAGATAATTTTGATCCCTTAAACCTGGAAGGCTTTTGTGAAAGCAACTCTGC
>JAAYJR010000259.1 GCA_012522835.1 Bacteroidales bacterium | reverse complement strand
GTACCGGAGAAGACCTATGACAAGGCTGTTGTTTTTCTTGGTATTGCAACTCTTATTGTTGCCCTTGGAGGAATAATACTTGCTGCAATGGGCAAAGCAGTGCCTGATGCTCTGTGGACAGCCCTGGGTGCAGGAATTGGAGGCCTTGCCGGCATCTTTACAGGGAAATGATAATGACTTCCTGAAAAAGAACCCTTGTCAGCCGCTGAAGTCCTGAACTGCGCATCCTTGTATCTGTTGTAATTTTCCACAAGCATTTCCATGCCGTTAGGTTTATGGCCGGATACAGCCAGCCCTATACAGCAGGTCATCCGGGGATTTTCCGGGAGAAATTGTTGTAAACCCAAACGTATCCGCTTGTATGCTAAGTAAGTTATGCCAAAGAAAACATGACATGCGCAATGAAGCAGGAAATCGTTGTCCTTTTTTCTAATTTTGCATTTTGTAAATAAATTTTTACACAGTGGCGCATCATCATACAGTTCAGGCAAGAAACCTTAGCAATGCTTTCAAAATAGGCATTACCCTGAATCTTATCTTTATAGTCATCGAGATAATTTATGGCTTCCTTGCAAACTCGATGGCCCTGGTAGCGGATGCCGGACATAATTTCAGTGATGTGCTGGCCCTGGTCTTTTCATGGATTGCAGTGAAATTATCTGAGCGCAAGCCCACTCTGAGATTTACATACGGATTCAGGAGGTCGACCATACTGGTTACAATACTCAATACTGTTCTCCTGTTTGTAGCCGTGGGCTTCCTGTTATGGGAAACCATCAGGCGGATTGGGGAAACCCGGGTCATTGATTCAAAAATGGTAATGATTGTAGCGGGTATCGGCATTGTGATAAATGGTTTTACCGCATGGCTGTTTGTTGAGGGGAAAAAGCACGATCTTAATATCAGAAGCGCTTTTCTGCATTTTCTGGCCGACACACTGGTTTCGGCGGGAGTGGTGGCAGGCGGCCTGTTAATTACTTTGACCGGCATTAACCGCATCGACACGGTGATGTCATTTGTAATCATTGCAATTATTCTGTACAATGCCTATAAGCTGCTTATTGAATCCGTCAGTCTTGCGCTGGATGCTGTCCCGGAAAATATAGATATTCAGGAAGTAAGCAGCTATTTTTCCTCCCTGCCGGAAGTAACCGGAATTCATGATCTTCATATCTGGGCACTGAGTACAAGTTCTGCAGCCCTAACTGTTCACCTGGAAACAAATACCCAGACGGATGCTGCTTTTGTTCACGGAATACGGAAATATCTGATTGACAAGTTCGGTATTGAACATGCAACCATACAGGTTGAGTTTGGCAGTCAGGAAGGAGAGTGTTACAATTGCAACTGATCCTGTTTTTTTGATTCTGATTTCCCTGGTTCAGCTGCAGGGAATTCCTGCATTACTTTTTTCTCCATTTCCATGGCGGGACAGGATCCGGTATTGACCACAGGCCTTTTTTCCGTTTTCTGGCATATTCCTCGGCTGCCGAATATTTTTTGTCAGATGAATATTGTTTATAATGCCATGCAAACCCTTTTTTTACCGATAGAAGGTTTATATCCCGTTTATTCACGTGAAGGGTCCCTATTGTCCTGCCGTATCTGTCTGTTCCGCTCACCCTGAGCACTGCTTTTCTGTTCAGGTATTGTTTCAGGAAATCTGTTGATTCGCCGGCAAAAGGCTGGTCCCGTTCCGGAGCATCTGTTCCCTCCATCCTTACAACAACAGAACCTTCCTCAGTCTGGAAAACGAAGGTGTCGCCGTCAATGACCCGGATGACTGTACCGCTGTATTGCTGGGAATATCCGATTATTCCGGCACTGATAGCGAAAACAGTAAGCAGGTATTTTATTGACAGAAGATGATTCATATTAATATTTTATCAGATAAAACCGGATAAAGTACAGACCCGGCACAGGCGTTTGTCCTGTTATCCCTATTTCTTTCAGCATCACAGATGATTTAATACAAAGCTATTCCATCATGATGACAAAGTCAATTAATTTCATCCCTTATAACGCATCTGGTTTATATAATTCACCATTTCCAGAATGAAATAATTCCTGTATTTACCGGAAGGTTTTTATCTTTTAAGGACGACCCTATCGGGTATAATAATATGTTTCCATATAAAATATACACCCTATCGGGTATACTTATTATTTGCTAATTCATTTTTATACCTGATAAGGTATATTATTTAAAATATTATTATCTTTATACCCGATAAGGTATAGCACGATGGAACAAATACCAATGACATTGTCCGGCTATCTTAAAAACAAAAGAAAGCAATTTAATCTGACTCAACAGCAATTGGCTGAGAAAGCTGGTGTAGGGTTACGGTTTATCCGTGACCTTGAACAGGGAAAGATAACCTTAACGATGGACAAGATAAACCAGGTATTAAAACTGTTTGGCCAGGAATTGGGACCACAACCAATGAACCGTGAAAAATTTTTAAATGAATGAGAAAAGCAAAAGTCTATATGTACAATGAACTGGCTGGTTTTTTAACAGAATCAGAAGAAGGTTATTCATTTGTATATGATAATGCATATTTGACCGGAGCATTGGCCAGGCCGGTAAGTCTCACTCTGCCTCTGCAGGACAAGCCTTATGTGAGCAGGACAATGTTACCTTTTTTTGATGGCCTGATCCCGGAAGGATGGTTATTGGAAATTGCTGAGAAGAACTGGAAATTGAACGCCCGTGACCGTATGGGATTGCTGCTTGCATGTTGCAGGGATTGTATAGGTGCAGTCAGTATTGAAGAAGATAATTCATAATTTCAGGTTATGAGAAGATGCTTATATTGTTATGCATCTCTGGGAGAAGAAAAACAGGAATATCATTCTGCTTGCTCCAGGAAGATATTCGGGACACCCAATCCGCCTCTGTTGTCCTGGTCGGAAGATCAAATGTTACAGCTTGCTGAAAAGGTTGTTAAATCTCAGACTACAGTAACAGGTGTTCAACCAAAATTATCATTACATCTTGAGAAACTGGCAAAGAAAGACGAACCTCAACGATTTACAATAGTGGGACTCCGGGGCGGATATATTTTAAAACCGCCAATAGAGCAATATAAATTCCTTCCTGAACTTGAGGATCTTACTATGCATCTTGCTGAAATTTCGGGGATAAATGCAGTACCTCATTCACTGATCAGGCTGAAATCAGGTAAACTTTCATATATAACCAGACGGATTGACAGGATAAATGAGACCAAAATTCATATGGAAGATATGTGTCAGCTGACTGAAAGACTAACTGAACAAAAATATAATGGTTCATACGAACAAATAGGTAAAGCCATTATAAAATACTCAATAAATCCCGGATTAGATATTATTAATTTTTTTGAACAAGTTCTTTTCTCGTTCCTTACAGGAAATGCAGATATGCATTTAAAGAATTTCTCACTGTATGACAGACCGGGACTGGGTTATGTGTTAAGCCCGGCTTATGATATGGTTGCAACAAGTCTTGTTGTGGAAGGAGATGAAGAAGACCTGGCTTTGACATTAAATGGCAAAAAGAAAAAACTGAGGAAAAAGGATTTTCTTGAAGCTATGAACAGATTTAATCTGGAACCGAAAGTTATTGAAAACATATTCATGAAATTCCTGAATTCTGTGAAGAGATGGCATGATTTTCTTGATATCAGTTTTCTCCCCGAAGATATGAAGATGGCATACCACAGTCTTATCAGAGAACGGGTAGCCAGGATCTATCCTGATTCAATCTGAAAACAAGCATTTCTGCGCCACTTTATAAGGCTATCCCCTGTTGCAGCAAAAAAGCGCAACTATCAGTTAAAATGATAATTACGCTTTTACATCGTAGTCCCACCAGGAATCAATCTATCGATAGATATAAGTAGCTATCCTATTAAGATTAAACAGATAATCAAAAGACTAATTACGAAAGAAACCGAAGGATTCCGATAGATAATGAAAAATAACGCACCTAAAACCGCACCTTGCACTTTTCTATATATCTTTGAGGAAAGATTTATTCAATGAAAAACATCACAGCGAATTTCAAATTGAAGGAACCCAACTCTGACTCCGCTACTCTAATTTTTCTTAAAGCTTATTTCAATAAAGAACGTTTTACTTATTCTACCAGGAACAAGATTCATCCGCTTTACTGGCATGATGGTACACAGAGGCCAATTACATACCTGCATGAAATACTTAAAAAGGAAATAAAGTCAAATCCTGGGGCTGATCTTAAATCGGAGCTCAGAATCGTATCCGATCTTATTAAAAAGGGAATTCAAAAAAATCCAAGATTTCTACTTGAAATGGATAACCTTACTGCTGATTTGAATCGACACGAGGATGAGCTAAAAAAAGCATTTCAGTATCTTTTACGGCAAAAGCAGATTGTAAAAAGCAGTAAATTGAAAGAGTTGATGGACAAGGAATTTAGACAGGGAACATTTTCCAACAATGATAAAAATAATTTCTGGGTTAAATTTGACGAATTTATCAAGCAAAAAAAAGATTTATACAGCATTCTGACAATTCGTAAGTATAATGCTTTAAAATCGCATCTACAGAGATTTGAGAAAGATAAAAGATACAAGATAACCTTTGATTCCATTAATCTTGTTTTTTATGACAAGTTCTATAACTACCTGCTTAATTATGATAATTCTAGAATAGAAGGCTTTAAAGGCTTACTAGAAGATACAGTTTCGAAATATATTGCGGTACTGAAATCTTTTTTACAGTGGGCTTTTGATAGGGGATATCATCAGAATACTGCTTTTCAGCATAGTCAGTTTTCAGCCAAAAAATCTACGAAAATTGATATTGTTACATTGACAGAGAATGAATTTCTCAAATTATATAATCATGATTTTTGTGAAAATTTGACTTATGAAAAGGTTCGTGATGTTTTTTGTTTTGCACTAATGACGGGTCAAAGATGGTCAGATATTGAGCAATTTAGGAGGGAAGATATTAAGGGAGATACATGGGAATTTATGTCTGTAAAGACAAAAAAAGTAATTAAAGTACCATTTAAAGGATTCATTAAACCTGCATTAGATATATTAATAAAATATAATTTCAATCTTCCAATTATGAGTCAGCAGAAATTTAATGTTTATCTTAAAAAAGTTGGAGAGGAAGCGAAAATTAATGAACCTGTTATTATCAAAAGATTTTCCGGAAATGAGATGATTGAAATTAAGAAGCCTAAATATGCCTTTATGTCATCGCACATGGCCAGACGATCATGCATAACTATTCTTCTTCAGAAAGGTATTGCTCCTACAACAGTTATGAAATTGAGTGGGCATAGTGATCTTAAAACACTTATGAAATATGAAAATACAAGTCAGGATGCATTAGTCGAAGCATTGGAAAAAACTTAATTGTAATACTTAATTATTCTTCCTCGTCTGATTCAACTTGATACGCTGCTACTGTTCCATAAACTAATAATAACGAAAAAATTCCTCCATAAACAAATGCCCAAAAACCATAACCCTTTTGCGCCATACTTATAAAAGTTTGAGCTTGAAATAAAATAAACAATGTTCCAAAGATGACCGATGCAACTTTGTTATTTGGGGCAATCTTATTGCATGTCCACATCGGGGTATTTATTACTGCCCATGCCCAAAGAGATGCTGCAAATATGATCATGGGAACTCCAACAGCTACTCCGAAGCATATATTCCAAAAGGTAATTTGAATATCCCAATTACGTGCAATTTGGTATGCAAAAATTGGTAAAAGCTGAAGTATTGCAGCAATAATAAAAATAGTGGGAAACCAAATAATCCATTTGAAATTTTTTTTCATGATTTGAAGTTTTATAATAACCCAATTTACTAATTTCCCTAAACTAGGATCATATAAAAACCATTAGTTTTTACACCGGTTGCACTCGCTTTATTTTGTCAAATGATACTCCTTGCTAAAAAAAGGGTTAATGCTATACCAGATTAAAAAAATAAAATTTCAGTAGTGGCCTGTTGAAATAAAAGAAGTAGGGGTACTCCCTTATAGACTACTGTAAACGGCAAATAACAATGTACATTTTTTCGCAAATAGGAATGTACCGAAAACAGCAATTAGTGATGTACCAAAAACAGCAATTAAGAATGTACATTTTCTGTTAGAAGAAGAATTTCTTTCAAGGAAAAGTTTTCCATTTTTTCATTTAAACAGATTTTAGGAAACAAAACAACTTAGTGTTAATAATGTTGTTTTGAACCAATTGGGATTATCCTGTTATTGGTAACCCGATCATTGTTAACCAATAACAGGAGGATTATTCATGAGTAAAAAATTAATGCATAAACTGATTATGTACCACGAAATTCATAAAAGAAGCAGAGATGGATTTAAATCTGCTCAAATAAGCAGGGACCTTGGCATCGATAGACGAACAGTCAGAAAATATCTTTCGATGAGCGAAGAAGAATACCTGGGATTTATTCACAGCCAGATGGATCGGAGTAAAATGCTTGAACCATACGAGGAGTTTATAAAAACCAGACTTGAAAATTGCCCGGACGCATCTGCTGCCCAGGTTCACGATTGGCTGAAAGAGCACCATATTGATTTTATCGATGTAAATGAAAAGACAGTTTTCAACTTTGTCCTGTATGTTCGAAAAAAATACGGAATACCCAAACCCTTTAACAACAGGGAATACGAAAAGGTTGAAGAGTTGCCATTCGGCAAACAGGCTCAGGTAGATTTTGGAGAATACAACATGATAACCGAAGAAGGGAAACGTAAGAAGATATATTTTTTCGCTATTGTTCTCTCCCGCTCAAGACTGAAGTTTGTCTGGTTCTCGGAACATCCATTTACTACCCTCGAAGCTGTTGCGGCGCATGATAAAGCTTTTAATTACCTGGAAGGTATTCCCGGGGAGATGGTCTATGATCAGGATACATTGTTACTTATTAACGAAAACAAGGGCGATCTGATCTTAACAGAAGCTTTCCGAAAGTATGCCGATTACAGGGGATTTAAATTGTACTTCTGTCGTAAGTCTGATCCCGAGAGTAAGGGTAAAATCGAAAACGTGATCAAATACATTAAATATAACTTCCTGCGCGGCCGTGTCTTTGTTAATAT
>JAAYJR010000454.1 GCA_012522835.1 Bacteroidales bacterium | reverse complement strand
GCCATGTTGGAATCGAAGAGGATTGAGGATGAAATTTTTAATTTCGAGCAGGATCTTTGGGAGTATTAAAATTTTAATTGCATATCGTAAAACCGTCTGACGGCTACATATGTTACTCACATGAATTACAGATCAACATTATCTATTTCAAATCATACTTTTTTATTTCGATTTTAACCGGGAGGACCTTTTAATTTGCCGGGCAGATTTAATTTGTCAGTTTAATATAAGAATGAGAAAAGTCGGACTATATATCATTGTGATTGGTGGATTGCTTTTCCATTCTTGCCAAAATGAAATAAGGCAGTTTTTACCAGGAGGAGAGAGAAAATCCAATAAATGGTTTGAGCCCACACCTTACGGAATGGTTTATATACGACAGGGTACATTTACTGCCGGGCCATCAGACGAGGAGGTCCGGCTGTCAGCCAGCGGATCTAAACGAGTGTCTGTCAGTTCATTCTGGATGGATGACACAGAGATCACCAATAATGAATACCGACAATTTGTATTTTGGGTACGTGATTCAATTGCCCGTAAAATGCTTGGACAGACTTATCCCGATTTTTTAAATACAGAAGATAAGAGAGGAACCCCTCTTGCCAATCCAACCATTAACTGGAATGAGAAAATTGAATGGAAGGATCCTGATTATATAATGGCAATGGAAGAACTCTATATGCCTGAAGAAGATCGCCTGGCTTTTTACAGAGAGATTGACAGCCGTAAACTGATTTATGAATATTACAGGATTGATTTTAAACAGGCTGCAAGGCGGGAGAACAGTTTTAATTTTCAGACTCAAAAATATGACGGGACTATTGTGAATCAGAACGGAGAGACTGTCCCTGTTGTTAACCGCAGTTCATTCCTTTTCCATGAGATAGTTCCGGTCTATCCGGATACTCTTTGCTGGATACGTGATTTTACTTATACATACAATGAACCTTACACCTATAAATATTTTTCCCATGTAGCATTCGATAACTATCCTGTTGTCGGGATTACCTGGAAACAGGCAAGGGCATTTTGTAACTGGAGGACCAGGTTAAGTAATGAATTCAGCAGCCGCCTGAACGAAAGTCCTGCACATGATTACCGATTGCCTACAGAAATTGAGTGGGAATATGCTGCCAGGGGAGGCCTGCAGAATAATATGTATCCCTGGGGCAGTTATTATGTCAGGAATGTACAGGGTTGTTTTGTGGCGAACTTCAAACCAAACAGGGGAAATTATGTTGCTGATAGTCCGACGACTACCACCACCATGCATGTAGGGCGGTTTGAGCCTAATAATTATGGATTATACGATGTGGCCGGGAATGTTGCAGAATGGACAAGCAGTTCTTTTTATGAAGTATCATATGACATAATGAATGACCTGAACTCAGAAATTCAGTATGAAGCAAAACCGGATGACCCTCCTGTGATGAAGAGAAAAGTTATACGGGGAGGATCATGGAAAGATGTAGAATATTTTATCCAGACATCTACAAGAACATACGAATATCAGGATACTGCAAAATCATATATCGGCTTTCGGTGTGTGCGTTCGTCATTTAAAAATGAGCTTAGTGCCAGATAGATTTCACAGAAATTTTGTAAAAAGATTTTTCAGAAATTTCAAATCCCCTGCAAGGTAATCATAGATTAATTCTCTGCTCATTGAAGGTTTTGTCCTGCCATGTTCAGCCCCTCCTAAATCATATTCATAATGAATTGAAACCGGGGCATCAGTGCCTATAGATTTATATATCTCCATATAAGCATTAAAATCAACCATGCCACTACCCAGTGGAACACTTTTGGGTACCCACTTTTGATTGTTATTTTGTACCCATATAAAGTCTTTAATAGCAGTAGTCCTGATCCAGGGAGCTACAAGCCTCATGCCGTTAATCCAGGAAAATCCCCCTTCCACCATAGCATGCCTTACATCATATTGAATGCCTGTAAATTCAGGATCCCTCTCTTTTAACAGCTGGTAGAGATCCCAGACCGGCCCTCCAACCCTAATGCCTGCATGATTTTGGTAATCTCCGTGTACTCCATATTCCCTGTTGAGCTTTTCAAGCTTTTCAATAGTAATTTTATGTGCATCAAGATTATCAGGTATACTTTTGCTATTATCATAATCAAGATAGCCCATACGGTAATATTTGATTCCGGAATCGGCCATTGTTTTTAAAACCGGCCTTGTAAACTTATCATCCGGATCGTTAATATTTGTTACTATCATATTTGTACCAATACCGGTGCTTCTCAGGGTTTGCACTGCTTTTGGCAGGTCAGTCTCAACATTTTCGGGGAGCACATGTCCTCCCGGCCTAACAGTAATATCTGCACCATCGAAGCCCAGTTTAGCCAATACATCTGCCATTTCCCGGTAATTTAAAAACTGGAGGCATTTTGAGAAGATATGTATCTGCCGATAATCCTCTGCTTTATTCATGGCTTTGACGGCGCCTGTTCCCAACGCAATGCCTGAAAGTCCGATTGTTGAATTTTTGATAAACTTTCTTCTTGAATTCATTGTGTTTAATTTATATGTTAAAGCTATAATAATTTTTATGCGCAGATATTTTTCTGCAGTAAAATTAAATTGGTGAATTGCAATTTAACAGATAAATATTAGCAAATGACAATATACAAAAAATTCAGAAGCTGATATTAATGCCGGATAAAACGGTAATACCAGGCATAGGATATCCGAGGTTGATGCTATACTTTTGGTCTGTCAGATTTTTTCCTGATGCAAAGAATTCAAAATTATTATTCAGTTTGTATGATACCATCAAATTAAGGAGAGAGTAATTTTCCTCTAATGGTAAAACAGGGTCTGTTGAAATATAAAGGCCTGAAATCTGTTGAAACGAAAGGTTTGCCCTTAATTGTTTATAATAGTAAGTGCCTTCAACAAACAGCTGATTTCTTGGGGCAGCAAGTCTGGGTCGGTCAAGATTAATATATGTATAATTTGAAGTCAGGTTAAAGTTTTTATGGATCCTGTAATTCAGTTCTGCCTCAATACCCTTATTCGTAAAGGAACCGCTGTTTTGTCTTTTTTCAGGAGGCGGGGGTGCATCGTTTGTCATCACTTCAATTACATTGTCACCTTCAATCAGAAAGAGAGTAAGCTCTGCCATCAGCCTCTTGTCTGAACTCTTTTTATTTACCCCCAGTTCATAGTTCATTAAACGTTCGGGTTTTAGTTCAGGGTTTGGGGCATAGAGGAATAATTCCATCAGTGAAGGATTTCTGAATCCTTTTGAAACAGACCCCTTTATTGTTGAATTACCCCCTGCAATCCAGGAAAAACCTGCTTGTGGCACAGTCTCCAGTCCGAAGATGTTATTATTTTCCAGCCTGATCCCCGCATTAAGGGTAAGTCTTTCAAATAGAATCTGTTGAAGATATGTGTAACCGGCAATATCCGTTGAATGATGCCATTTATCAGCACCCAGTCCCTTGCTGCCGATACCTGCCACAGTTTTTAAATCGGTTCCGACAGTAATGGTATTACCACTGAAAAGCCTTAATCCCTGGTATAGGCTTATTCCTGTATGATAATCTTCAGAGACCCATCCGTCAGAGAGATCATGAGTTCCAAAATTATAAAAGGCTATAAGTCCCCCCTCAACCTTTGAGAAATGATTTTTCACAGCCAGGGAAGTTTTCCCCCGGAGGATATCTATTCCAAAAAGAGCAGGATTAAAAACGGGGCCAGGATCCTGCGCATTGAAATCGGCAATGCTCACATCAGCAGTAATATTAAAATGTTTGGTGATATCATATCCGGTTTTAATATAACCATTAACTATTTTAAATTCAGAAGTATCCCGGTGGCCGTCTGTACGGTTATGGTTTATTGATGCAAAAATTTTAAACGGGCCTTTTTTAAATCCGCCACTTGCCATATATTTTTGTGTATTAAATGAGCCGTACGACAATTTTGCATTACCTGATACACCCTCCTTTGTTTGTTGTTTTGTAATAATATTGATAGCTCCAGCCATTGCATTTGATCCGTAAATAATTGAAGCCGGGCCTCTTATAACTTCAATCTTTTCCACATCTGAAGAAACATAAGAATCGGGTAACGGATGCCCGAAAATTCCCTGAAACTGCGGATGCCCGTCGATTAAGACCAATACCTGGGTATTCGGGGAAGTACCCCCGACACCTCTTATATTTATCTGACCGGCTGATCCTGATGCAACTCCAAATCCGGTAATTCCCCTTTCAGTGACAAACATGCCAGGGATTCGCTGGCTGAGAACCGGCAGAACAGCTGACTCATTGCTTAATTCAATCTCTTTTCTGGTTAACGTCGATACAGTTAACGATACATTCTTCCGTGCAACTTCCACCCGCGACCCCGTTATGATCACCTCTTCAATCTCAATAGTATCTTTTAAAGAGTTCTGTGAACTTGCAGTAACTGCTAACAGGAGCGATATAATTAATAAAACCTCTTTTCTTCTGAAGATATTCATAACATGTGTTACTTTATTTTATATTCGTGTTACTATAATGTTAAAAAAATAATTATGCCTTGCTCATAACCAGTTTCCCATGTTGTATTCCTTTAATACTGATCAGTTTCTCTGATATTTCGGTTAACTTTCTGGATGGGCCTTTTACTGCAATAATTTGCAGGTAGTTCTGATCATTCAGGTAGAATCCCTGGGTTGATAAAATAAAATCTTTATATTCAAATTGAATTTCAGATGATTTCCTTAATATATCTGTTTTATTATGGTCAAACACCAGTGTAAGTGCACCGGCAACAATATTATCGCATTTCCATTTTTGTTCTACCAGGAATTTTTCAATGAGATGTCTTATAGCGCGGGAGCGATTGGCAAACCGGTTTTCCGATACATAATCATCCAGCGCTTCCAGCAATTTTCCATCCAGAGAAACTCCAAATCTGGTTACCGACATAGTGTTACTTATTATTAAAATCGTGTTACAAATTTATAAAATTGTATCATAAAATATATTCTGCAGAAAAATTTTTTTTAAAAAACTGCAATTATTATTACACAACATCCTGCCAGATAAGTTTTTTCCCGAATCCCAGGCGGTTATCTGTCATTTTTAAATAATTGATTTTCAGCACCCACAGGTTAGTATTTGCAAAAATGGCATATGGGAAACGTTTCAGGTATGCTTTTTTTATTTCAGGCAAAAAATTTTTTTTAGGCAATTTCATTTCACCTCTGAACTGGATACCCTGTATTTTGCCGACATATCTGGTTTCGAGCACAACACTGCCTGCTACAGAAGGATTTATAACTGCATCTTTTGCATGTTTGGTATCATTGTCGGATGTAAAGACAAAACAGTTTTCATCTTCCAGGTAGGCATAAAAGCAGTTGGCGCACCAGGGGATATTTTCATAAGATGTTGCAAGTGTCAGGACATGATGTTTTTTAATGAATCTGATAATTCGTTTTTGTGGCCGGTTCATATTTCATCTTATTAAAATTGTTTATATATATGGTATAAGATGGAACTCGCATATGTTTTAATTATACTCTTTTGTGATTTTACAATTATGCTCGTTTCATTTAGTTATAAATAAAAAAGCGGATATTTTGATAATCCGCTTTTAAAATTATACAATTTCCAATAAGGTGGATTGAATTTTACTTATTAAGCTCTTCTGATAGTGCTGCCTTTAACTGAGTAGAACAGAATGTAAAGATAACAGAGTGCAGGAACCAGGAATGCCCAGGTATAGCCGAAATTATCGGCAATACCTCCCATTATCGGGGGAATCAACGCGCCGCCGACAATCAGGGAATTAATAAGTCCGGAAGCCCCGCTTAATTCTGCATTATCAAGGTCTTTAACAGCAAGGGTAAAAATATTCGGGAACATTATAGAATTAAACAGTCCGATAGAGATTACTGTCCAGAGAGCAACCTGGCCTGTTGTAAAGGTAGTTGCAATATCGAGCAATGCTGCAGCCAGCGCAAATATTGCAAGTGTTCTGGCAGCCTTGCCTGTACCAATCTGCATAATAATAAAGTTTACTATTGCGACTAACGTAAAGATTAGCCCGATTTTCCAGTTCCAGTCAGTTACAAAGGCCCCTGCAATAAATGCCAGGGCCAGCACAGGAATCAGATATGAGAGCTTTTTGCCCTGTTTCATATCAGAAAACATAAATGAACCGAAAAATCTGCCTATCATGGCGCCTCCCCAGTAAATTGCGGCATAAGTAGAGGCCATTTCTGCAGAAACCCCTTCAATCGAATTTTTAAGGTAATTTACTATCAGTCCTGCATTACCTACTTCTGCTCCGACATAGGCAAAGATTCCAAAAGCACCCAACACAACATGAGGATATTTCCAAATGCTTTTTTTAACTCCGGATCCTTTGTCAATTACCGGAAGTTTTATTGTAAATATTGCGACCGCCACTAATAATACTATAACGCCCATTATGATAAATGGCAATGGTACACGGTCGGCAGCCATTAGTCCATGTTCAGGAGTTATAAGGCTGTCGTCATTTGGAAGATTTAAGCCCTTAAAGATTGCCACTGATATCAGCCAGGGAGCAATCATCGTTGCAACTGAGTTTAATGCCTGAGTAAGGTTTAACCGGCTTGAAGCTGTTGGTTCAGGTCCTATTGCTGTGACATATGGATTTGCTGATACCTGCAGGAAAACAACACCTACTGCCAAAATGAAAGTACCTAAAAGAAATATCGGGAAGGAGGGTAATTTGGCTGCCGGTATGAATATAAAACTTCCCAGCGCCATCAGGATAAGGCCTGCAATAACAGTCATTTTGTATCCTATACGGTCTATGATCCTGCCTGTAGGGATCGACATCAGGGGATATGCAATAAAAAAGGCAGATGACAACAGTTGTGCCCCGAACTCAGATAATCCGAAAATGGCCTTTACCGGAGCTGTAAGTGTTATAATAAAAGTGGTTGCAAAACCGAAAATAAAAAAAATGGCGCCGAAAACAGTCATTCCAACTACCAGGTTATTGTTTTTTTCCATTATTAAATTGGTTTAAATTATTGATTTTAAAATTTTTTTTGAATCGAGATGACAACAAATTTAAAAATATTATGGATACCCTGATTTTTTAATTCAAATTATTCTGAACAATAAAGCCAGATAATGATTATTTTTACAGAAAACATTTACAGCAGCATTTCAGAAAAGAATGAATTTTATTTTTGAAAAGATATCAAAAGCGATTGGATGGGTCTTACTTATTCCAGTCTATTTTTATAAGTTTTTTATCTCTCCTTTAACGCGTTCTTCATGCAGATTTGTGCCAACATGCTCTGAATATGCTGTTCAGGCTGTCAGGATACACGGCCCCTTTAAAGGTTTTATTTTGGCCGTCAAACGTATTTCCAGATGTCATCCCTGGGGCAGCTCAGGTTATGATCCGGTACCTCCGAAAATTTCAAAAAAAAAGAAAGCGCCTGTTAAATAAAACTAATTTTGTGTATAGATGTTTATAATAGAAAAATAGTAAGAATTCTGATGAAGCATATTTT